>NZ_JARDJH010000016.1:0-91585 GCF_039907755.1 Pseudarthrobacter sp. CC12
CTTCGTCACAGCTTGCCGCTGGGCCATCGTTAGCTCCATGACAACGGGCATAACCTGCACCCGCTGCCATCACCCTTAACCACGCCGCTACACGGAGGTTTTCAAATGAGGCAACGAATCCGGCAACGCGGAGGTTTTCAATGAGTCAACGCGCGCTCTTGACCCCTTCCAGGCCTGGGCGTATACCGAAAGCATCATCATGCTGGCCCCCGCTGGGCCTTGGATGGAGCCGGCTGCCCCTGGTCTCCGACGCAAAAATGGAGTTGTAATGGGTAGCGATCGTTTCGAAGTGCTCCGCGAACAGGTCCGCGGGCAGGTCATGCAGGAAGGCGACGCCGAGTACGAGGCCGCGCGCCTTGTGTACAACGGGATGATCGACCGTCGTCCCGCAGCCGTTCTTCGGGTGTCGCAGGTGGCGGATGTTCTGGCGGCCGTCCGGTTCGCCCGTGGAATGGGGATCGAGGTTGCCCTGCGCGGTGGCGGGCACAGCGCACCAGGATTCGGAACGGTCGACGGCGGCCTGGTCCTTGACTTCTCGGCCCGCCGGGGCGTGCGCGTGGACCCTGTGGCACGGCTGGCCCGGGTGGAGCCCGGAGCAACGTGGGCCGACTTCAACCACGCCACCCATGCGTTCGGGCTGGCAAGCACAGGTGGCATCATCGGCTCAACCGGCGTCGCCGGCCTCACCCTCGGCGGCGGTATCGGGTACTTGTCCCGTAAGTATGGGTTGTCCTGCGACAACCTCGTTTCTGCCGATGTTGTTCTCGCTGACGGAACCTTTGTCATTGCCAGTGAAGCGGAAAACGGCGACCTGTTCTGGGCGCTCCGCGGCGGCAGCGGCAACTTCGGTGTGGTCACGTCGATGGAATTCCGCCTGCACCCCGTGGACATGGTCCATGTGGGGATCATGTTCTTCGATGCCGCGATGGGAGCCGAGGTGGGGGCGGCCTACCGCGAGTGGATTGCTGCCGAACCAGAAGAAATGGGCGCCTTCCTGGGCTTCCACCAGGGTCCTCCGGTTCCGTTCCTTCCCGAGGAATGGCATGGGAAGCCCGTGGCGGTGATCGCGGGAATGTGGACCGGTGACCTTGACGCCGGCCCCGCTCATTGGCAGGCAATGCTCGACGCCGGGCAGGTACTGGGAAGCTTCTTTGCGCCGATGCCGTACCCGGCACTGAACATCATGTTCGACGGCCTCAGCGGCGTCCCCGGTCTGCAGGGCTATTGGAAGGCAGATTTCCTCCGCACCCTCAGCGATGACGCACTCCGCACCGCCGTCGCCTACGCACCGGGCATTCCCAGCGTCCACTCCGCCAACCACTTCTATCCGATCGACGGGGCGGTCCAGCGGGTGGCGCCCGGGGCGACCGCCTTCGCCTACCGTGACGTGGACTTTGCGCCTGTTATCGCGGCGCAGTGGCCCGATCCGTCCGAGAATGACAGGAACATCGCCTGGGTCCGGGAGTACTGGACCGCGCTCCACGAATTCTCGGAGCCCGGCGGCTACCTTAACTTCCAGGACTCGGATGACCAGGCCAGGATCGAGGACACCCTCGGGTCGAACTACGCGCGGCTTGCCGAACTCAAGGCCAGGTACGACCCCGACAACTTCTTCCACGTCAACCAGAACATCAAGCCCGCCCCTGCCGGCACCGCAGCCGCTGCGATTCCGGCAGAGCGTCCGGCCGTACTCCAGGCTGAAGCAGCGCCGAAGGAAACGAGCCAACCTGGCACTGCGCCGCGCTCGGCAAACCCTGCAGAGGGGGCTGCCACATAACCTGGCGTACGCCGGGCGGAGGGCCCGGCGTCAGTAGGTTGTCGCGTTGGGGAGGATGAGAGGGGGCAGCGGGGCCTGGTTGAAGTCGAAGGACTTGGCGAGGTCGCCCAGCTGCGGGTTGTTTTCGCGGACGTCTGGCCGGGCGTCGGGCCGTCCATCCGTGGCCGGATCAATCCGCTCGCCGCCCAGGAAGTCGTCCTCGATGAATTTGAAGTAAGCGTCGTGGCTGAGGACCTGGTGGTCGATGTAACCCTTCTTTGCATAGGGGCTGATGATCAGGCCCGGGACCCGCAGCCCATAGCCGTTGCTGTCCACCACGGGCGGATTTTCGTGGTCGTAGAAGCCGCCCCAGTCGTCCCAGCTGAGGAAGATGGCGGTGCTGTCCCAGTCTGGACCGCTCATCACCGCGTTGATGAGCCCGGCCACGTACGCTTGCCCTGTACTGATCTTGGCAGGAGCGTGTTCACTGACCTTGTCCGTGGGCGCCACCCAGGTGACGGACGGCAGCGTTCCGTGCCTGGCGGCATCGTAGAAGCCGCTCAGCGGCTTGATGTTGCCCTGCTCGCCGTCCTCCTTGACGGTGTCGAAGTACAGCAACGGATTCCATAGCCCAGGGGTCTTGGCGTCCTGCTTAACGGGGTCGCAGGTGGCAGCGTCGTTTCGGCAGTCCGGCTCGGTGCCGTTGAACACGTAGTACGCCCAAGAGACCTGGTGCTTGTGCAGCAGGAACGTCAGGTCCGTCCACGCGTAGTCCGGCAGTTCCAACTTCTTGGCGGCCTCCGTCAGCTTCTTCTTCAGGTCATCTGCCACGGGAGCGGAATCTACCGCGGCCTGGCACGTGGCGTACGAATCGGTGGGCTTGCAGCTGGTGCCGATGAGCTGGTCAATCTGGGCGGCGAGGTCAGGGTTAATGCCGGCCGCTTCCAGGGCCTCCCTGCAGGGGTCCAGATCCATCCCCGCCTGGCATTTTCCGATCAGCGTGTCCTTGATGATCTGCGGTTCAGGCTCTGCGTCAGGGTTCTGCAGGGCATTGACGCAGGAGGACGGGTCTCCCGTAACGCTGCACTTGGCTGACCACTCCGAAACCAGGTAGAGGTGAGCCGGCAGGCTCCACGAGGCAGCGGACGCGAACAAGTGGTCCAGGAGGGTGAAGTTCTGCGCATAGGCCCAGTAGTTCGGCAGGTCCCGGCCGTCGTGGTAGCCCATCACATCTGTGGGAAGGGCAGTGCTGTACTGGCAGTCCGTGCTGGCAGCAGTGCAACCGGACAAGCCCTTCTCTGCCTGCGCCACGAAACCGTCCATCGCCCCGCCGTTGATGTCTTCGGTGGCATCAGCGTGGCTGTGGGGGCCGCCGGCGTTGCTGTCGGCGGAATTGTAGAAGGGGGAAATGCAGCCTCCGTTGGCGGGGTCTGGAAGGCACACGGCGGGTTTGCCGTCCTTCATCGGGATCCCGTCAGCCCCCGGGTAGGTACCGAAGTAGCTGTCGAAGGACCGGTTTTCCTGGGTGATGATCACGACATGCTTGATCTTGCCGATCCCGGCGGCGTCCGCGGACGCTGTCGCAAGGGTTGCCGTGGGAGCCGGGGCGGGGTCGTTGGTGGCCTGGGGGGCTGGGGCAGGTGCAATCGCGGAAGGTTGGCTGGCGCGCACCGCCAGGGTGATGACGCCCGCGATGATCACCAACGCCACCGCGGCGCCTGCCAGGGCTGTCCGGCGTCGGCGCCGTCGCGGTCCAGTCCTGAAAAACGCCACCTCACGACTCCTTTCGGAAGGCATCCTCGCCAAACGTTTTCACTCCGGGGTCACCGGCCAGCCCGAGCCGCGGGAGGTGGAAAAAGTCCTCGATGGTGGCCAGCAGGCTGTAGTGGTTGTAAGGCTGGTCCGAGGAGGCGCCTGGCGTGCTGAACGGCGAGAGGACCAATGCTCCCACCCTTCCGCCCTCGGTGCCACCGGCAGGGGTACCAGGGGCAGATTCGGAGGGCCCTGTCGAGTCGCCTTCGGCCTCGTCGAAGGTGATCACCAGCATGCCGTCCTGCCTGTACGCCGGTGACGACAGGATGGCGGGGACCTGCTCCTTGAGCCAGGTGTCCGCGGCGCCCAGCCCGCCGTCCGATCCGTCGGCGCAGGTGCCGTCGTGTCCGTCGTGGCAAAGATTGGGTGTGATGTAGGCGAGATTTGGGGTGGTGCCCACGGATTTCAGGTCGTCCATGAGCGCGGAGAAGTTGACCACGTTGCTGGCGCAGTCCGGCGATGAGGTGATGGAGCGGAAATACACGAAGGGGTTGTGGTGCGTGGAGTAGCCTTCGGCCGGGGTGGCCTTGATGTGGTTGTCGGCTTCGGCCGGGGTGGCCTTGATGTGGTTGTCGGCTTCGCCTAAGACCGGATGGTCGCAGGGCGAAGGCATGTCTTCCATGTAGCCTTTCCAGGATTTGCCTTGGGTGCTCAGCTGGCCTGCAAGCGTCTGGACGTCCGCCGGGTAGACACAACCGTCGCCCTGAAGCGTGCCGTCTGCGTTGGTGCCCGTGGTATTGAACGCCGTATATACATGGCAGTCGTGCTCTGTGCTGTCATTAGGCCGCTGGCCGGAAATCTGGGCCAGGTAATTGGCCAGTGAGTTGTGGGCGATCCCGTAGTAGTTTTTTAGCAGCACGCCCTCCCTGCGGAGCGTGCCGGACAAATAGGGCGCCGGTGAGTTACTGCCCCAGGTATTGCTGTAGCCCTTGTTCTCCAGGTTGATGATGAAGATGTGTTGGGGCACACCTGCGGGTTTGGCAGCCTCTGCCGGCTTTGTGCTCCCCGTGTCAGCTGCCGGGCTCTGCGGGGGAGTTGAGCTTTCGGACGGTGCAGGGGACGGAGGGGCAGAGGCCGAGGCCGAGGGCGTGGGGGACGGAGCAGGGACCGTCGACTGGCATGCCACGAGCGCGGACAGCAGCAGGGCCAGCACCGGCAGCAGTGCAGCCGGCCGCCTGGTGCCGGGTAATCGGGCTGTTCTTCGGTTCACGCGCGGCCCCTGATGTGTGGTCTCGAAACTACGCCCCAGCGTTGCCGACACTCTTGCACACCGGAACTGCGTTTCCTACGTGCGATGCCTGTGAATTGGCAGTGAATATTGTTCAATTTGCAGTGACGAAGGTAGGACTCAGCCGGTCTTTCGGCGGTAGACCAACGCCGCGGCCGCGCTGGCTGCGAAGAGTATCCCGGCAAGCCAGGCCAGGGCGGTCCAGATGCCGCTTCCCACCGCTTCCTGGGCAAACAGGGCACGGATGGTGTCCACGATGGAGGTCACCGGCTGGTTCTCCGCGAACCAGGCCACCGGGCCCGGCATCGACCCGGTGGGAACGAACGCCGAACTGATGAACGGCAGGAAGATCAACGGGTAGCTGAAGCCGCTGGCGCCGTCCACCGTCTTTGCGAGCAGCCCCGCAATCACGGCGATCCAGGTCAGGGCCAGGGTGAACAGCGCAAGGATTCCGACGACGGCCAGCCAGGCGGCCACGGACGCTCCAGTCCGGAAACCCATCAGCAGGGCGACGCCCACCACGATCGACAGTGCGCCGAAGTTGGCGGCAAGCGACGTGAGTACGTGCGCCCACAACACGCTGGACCGGGCCACCGGCATTGACCTGAACCGCTCAAAGATGCCGCCCTGGAGGTCCAGGAACAGCCGGTACGCGGTGTAGGCCACGCCGGACGAAATGGTGATGAGCAGGATGCCGGGCAGCAGGTAATTGACGTAAGGCCCGCCGGTGCCGGTGTTGATGGCGCCGCCAAAGACGTAGACGAACAGCAGCATCATGGCCACCGGTGTGACAGCCGTGGTGATGATGGTGTCAGGGCTGCGAAGGATATGGCGGAGCGAGCGCCCGGTCAGGATGCGGGTGTCGCTGAGGGCATGGGAATGCATCACAATTCATCTCCTACAAGTGCCAGGAAGACGTCTTCCAGCGAGGGCTGCTTCTCGACATATTCCACCGTGGCGGCCGGCAGGAGCCGCTTGAGCTCAGTCAGGGTCCCGTTCTGGATGATGGTGCCATGGTGCAGGATGGCGATCCGGTCGGCGAGGTGTTCGGCCTCGTCGAGGTACTGGGTGGTGAGCAACACCGTGGTGCCTTGGCCGGCGAGTTGCCGGATGGTGTCCCAGACCTCGAGCCGTGCCTGCGGGTCCAGGCCGGTAGTGGGTTCATCGAGGAAGATGACTGGAGGGTTTCCGATCAGGCTCATGGCGATGTCCAGCCGGCGCCGCATGCCTCCTGAGTAGGTGGAGGCCCTCCTGCCGGCGGCCTCAGCCAGCGAGAACCTGCTGAGGAGCCGGTCCGCGATGGCCCCGGCATCCGGCAGGTGCCGGAGCGTGGCCACCAGGACCAGGTTCTCCCGGCCTGTCAGGACTTCGTCCACCGCGGCGAACTGGCCCGTGAGGCTGATGGAGCCGCGCACCTCCGCCGGCTCTGCGCCGACGTCGTACCCGCCTACGGACGCGGTGCCTGCATCCGCCCTCAACAGCGTTGAGAGGATCCGGATCAGGGTGGTTTTGCCGGCACCGTTGGAGCCGAGGAGCGCAAAGATGCTGCCCCGCGCGACGTCAAAGTCCACGCCCCGCAGCACGTGCACGTCCTTGAACGACTTCTCGATGCCCTGCACCCGGACGGCGGGTTGCAGGGCCTGGTCAGTGGCCATGGCTGGTCCTTTCGACGTTTGGCGGGATCAGGCGTCGCCTGCGGCGGCCTGGTTGATGGAGTCCGTCAGGCGCTGCCGCTCCTTCTGGATCCACTGGCCGCCGGAATAGTTGCGGATGAAAGTTTCGGCGAATTCCACGGGGTCGTCCCCCACGACGTCGCGGACGGGGGTGCTGTTGGCGGCGGCCTGTTCGATCAGGTCAGCAAGGTCCTCCAGCATCTGCATGAGGACATCGCCCTTGACGATTGCGCCTGCATACATTAAGTAGCGTTCGAGGGCGTCGATGGCAGTGCGGTAGCTGCCGGGCAGGTGCTCCTTGCGCGCTTTGTATTGGCGCCAGCGCTTCTTGTCCTCGAGCGGGCCGGTGACTTTTTCGAGCCATCCCTGGGCCATGGTCATTCTCCTTGTTCCGTTGGTTGGTTGTTGTTGTGGTGGAGGTGTTCGATCCGTTCGGCAAGGAAGCTCCAGGTGCTCCAGAATTCGTCCAGGTAGGTGCTGCCTGCCCCATTGAGGGTGTACACCTTGCGGGGCGGCCCCTTTTCGGAGGGGACCTTTTCCACGTCCACCAGGCCGCGCTGCTCGATCCGGACCAGCAGCGCGTACACCGTGCCCTCGGCGATGTCGGAAAAGCCCTGTTCCCGCAGCCGCGCCGTGATGTCATACCCGTACGCGGGCTGCAGGGCGAGGAGGGCAAGGACCACGCCTTCCAGCGTGCCCTTGAGCATCTCGGTCATCTGTTTGCCCATGAGGTGTTCCTTAGTACCTAGTAACGCTGACTACTAGTAAATAGTAACACTGAGTACCGGGAGTGCAAGGGCCGGGTAGGTCTTTCTGCCCTACAAGCCGGACAGCGGCAGGCGTTGACTTAAACCACGGGATGCTGGGGACCGCGGGCCGGAAACGCACAACGCGTCCCGCCCCGAACAGAAAGGAAAGTCAGTGAAAAAGTGGTATCGGTGGCAGGACTATGTAGCGGTCGCCGCCGGACTCTTCACCGCGGTGGCGGTCCTGTTCACGCGGCAGCAAAACATGTCCACCACCTTGATGCTCGCCTTCGGCGGCCTACTGGTGGTCAGCGGAATCATCAACCTGGCAATGCCGGGAACTCCGGCCATGGAATACGTGCAGGCCGTCCTCGCAGCAGGACTGGTCCTCTCGCCATGGCTCGGGACATACACGGGCGCAACGGGTGCGGCCTGGACGTCATGGATCGCAGGGGCAGTGGCACTGGTGGTAACAGCGGTGGCCATTAAGCCCAGCACCGACCTCCGCCACACCTACCGCGTCTCGCATTAGCAGGAGGAGTCCGCCATGGCTGAGGTGCTGCGCTGCGGAGTGGGATCCGTGGCCGTTCCCGCAGCACCGGAGGCCATGGCGGACTCCGCCCGCGGGCAACTTTGGACAGACGAAACCACACACGACGGGTGACGGCGATGGTGTCATTCCATGACAGGTCCGACGCCGGGCGGCGGCTGGGAAAACGGCTCGCCGGCCTGCGGGGACCGGATGTGGTGGTGCTGGGCCTGCCCAGGGGCGGCGTCCCTGTTGCCTTTGAGGTAGCCAAAGCCCTGGAGGCGCCGCTGGACGTGATTGTGGTGCGGAAACTGGGGGTTCCCTTCCAGCCGGAGGTGGCCATGGGCGCCATCGGGGAGGGCAACGTCCGCGTCCTGGACCCACGCACCATCTCCATGGCCCGCGTCTCCCAGGAGGACCTGCAGCAGGTGGAGCGCCGTGAGCGCGCCCTGCTGGAAAGCCGGGTGGCGCGGTTCCGCCAGGGACGACGGCGCCTCGACCTCGCCGGCCGTACGGCGGTGATCGTCGACGACGGAATCGCCACCGGGTCAACCGCCAGGGCGGCCTGCCAGGTGGCACGGCAACTCGGTGCCGCAAAAGTCATCCTCGCCGTTCCGGTTGCCCCCGCCCGCGCCATCGTGGAGCTCAAGGAACCGGACGACGTCGTCTGCCTGGTCTCGCCCCAGGACTTCCAGGCCGTGGGGTACTACTACCGTGACTTTTCGCCCACCGAGGACGGCGAGGTGGTTCAGCTCCTGGACGCCGCTGCTGCTCCGGAGCATCCCAATGGCGCATATGGGGGAGATGGCAGCCTGGAGGACGACGTCGAAATCCCCGACGGAATGGTCGTGCTGCGCGGCAGCCTCTACCTGCCGGCCCGCTGCGAAGGCACGGTCCTGTTCGCGCACGGCAGCGGCAGCAGCAGGCACAGCCCGCGCAACCGCTTCGCCGCCTCCGTGCTGCACGCCGCCGGCCTGGGGACACTGCTCCTGGACCTGCTGACCCCCGAGGAGGAGGTCAACCGGGCCAACGTGTTCGACATCAGCCTGCTGGCACGCCGTCTTTCCGCCGCCACGCATTGGCTGGAGGCGCGGCATGACGGATCCGCCGGCCGGATCGGCTATTTCGGGGCCAGCACCGGCGCGGGTGCTGCCCTGTGGGCTGCCGCCGAGCCCGGCGCCCAGGTTGCCGCCGTGGTGTCCCGCGGCGGCCGGCCGGACCTGGCAGGTCCGCGGCTTGCGGCGGTCAAAGCCCCCACCCTGTTGATCGTCGGCGGCGCCGACACCCAGGTGCTGGCCCTCAACCGGCAGGCCATGGCGGGCATGCAGGCCCCCACCCGGCTGGAGATCGTCCCCGGCGCCTCGCACCTCTTCGAGGAACCCGGCACCCTCGCCATGGCAGCCACACTGGCGGCGGACTGGTTCCGGCAGTACCTCCTGCCCTCGCCGGTGGGCCGGTCCGTGCCGGAGGCCAGGGAATGAACGTTTCCGCCGGCAGACCGGTCATCGCCGCCATCGCCAAGGATGTGGCCGCCCTCAGGGTCCAGCCCAACATGCCGGATTACGACGCCGCCCGGCGGGACTTCAGCTGGGAACAGGCGCGCCAGGCGCTGGCCGGGCTGCCCGGCGGCCGCGGCGTCAACATCGCCTACGAGGCCGTGGACCGGCACGTGGCGGAGGGCCGCGGCGCCAAGGAGGCGCTGCGGTTCGTGATGGCCGACGGCGGCACCCGGTCCCTGAGCTACGGGGACCTTGCGGACGGATCCGCCAGGTTCGCCGCAGTCCTCAGGGACCTGGACGTGGGGCGCGGTGAGCGGGTTTTTTCGCTGCTGGGACGCAGCCCGGGCCTGTACACCGCGGTACTGGGCACGTTCAAGAACGGCAGCGTCTTCTGCCCGCTCTTTTCCGCCTTCGGTCCCGAACCGGTCCGGCAGCGGCTGCACCTGGGGGCCGGGCGCGTGCTGGTGACCACCAAGGCGCTGTACCGCAAAAAGGTGGTACCGGTGCGGGACACCCTGCCGGAGCTCCGGCACGTGCTGCTGGTGGACGCCGGCGGCAGTCCCGAACCCGGGACCCTGGACCTGGCAGCACTCCTGGCCCTGGCTGACCCCAGCGGAGAGATCGCAGCCACGCAGCCGGAGGACATGGCCCTGCTGCACTTCACCAGCGGCACCACAGGCACACCGAAGGGTGCCATCCACGTCCATGACGCGGTGGCAGCCCACTACGCCACCGGCCGCTTCGCGCTGGACCTGCACCCGGAGGACATCTATTGGTGCACCGCCGATCCGGGCTGGGTGACCGGGATGTCCTACGGCATCATCGCGCCCCTGGTGCACGGGGTCACCGCCATCGTGGACCAGGAGGAACTGGACGCAGACCGCTGGTACAGGATCCTCGCGGAGCAGCGCGTGACGGTCTGGTACACGGCCCCCACCGCCCTGCGGATGCTCATGAAAGCCGGTGCGGAGCGTGCGTCCGGCCATGACCTGTCCGCGCTGCGCTTCATCGCCAGCGTGGGGGAGCCGCTGAACCCGGAGGCGGTGGTGTGGGGGCGGGACGTACTCGGCCTGCCGGTGCACGATAACTGGTGGCAGACCGAAACCGGTGGAATCATGATCGCCAACTACGCCGCCATGGACATCCGCCCCGGCTCAATGGGCCGCCCGCTGCCCGGCATCGAGGCCGTCCTGGTGGCCCGCGACGCCGACGGCAAGGCCATCGTCAAGGACGGCGAGGCGGTCCTGGTCACCGAGCCGGACGCCATGGGCGAGCTGGCGCTCCGCCCCGGCTGGCCCTCGATGTTCCGCGGCTACCTCAACGAGGACGCACGCTACCGGCGCTGCTTCGCCGGCGGCTGGTACCTCACGGGCGACCTGGCAAAGCGCGACGGCGACGGCTACTTCTGGTTCGTGGGCCGCGGTGACGACGTCATCAAGTCCTCCGGCCACCTGATCGGCCCGTTCGAGGTGGAAAGCTGCCTGATGGAGCACCCGGCCGTGGCAGAAGCCGGCGTGATCGGCGTACCGGACCCGGTGGCCGGCGAGGTGGTCAAGGCCTTTGTGGAACTCAAAACCGGCAACCGGCCCACCGAGGAGCTCCAGCTGGAGATCATCGGGTTCGCACGGAAACGCCTGGGCGCCGCCGTGGCACCCAGGTTGCTGGACTTCACCACTTCCCTGCCCAAGACGCGCAGCGGCAAGATCCTCCGCCGGCTCCTGAAATCCCGCGAACTCGGCTTGCCGGAAGGCGATACGTCAACGCTCGAATCGCCGGCGGGCCCCGCCGTCCTGCAGAAGGGCCAGTCATGACCAGCCTCAAAAAACAGGGCGTCGCGGACGCGGAGCATGCACTGCACCTGCTGCGGCAGATGCTGCGGGTACGCCGGCTCGAGGAGAAATGCATTGAGCTGTACAGTGCCGCCAAGATCCGCGGCTTCCTGCACGTCTACATCGGCGAGGAGGCCGTGGCCGCAGGAGTGATGGAAACCCTGGCGCCTGGGGACGCAGTGGTGGCCACCTACCGCGAACACGGGCACGCCCTCCTCCGCGGTGTCTCGGCCGGTGCCATCCTCGCCGAAATGTACGGCCACGCCGAAGGATGCTGCCGGGGCCGCGGCGGGTCCATGCACCTCTTCGATGCCGCCACCCGCTTCTATGGCGGAAACGCGATCGTGGCAGGCGGGCTGCCCCTCGCCGTCGGCCTGGCCCTTGCGGACCGGATGGCCGGCCGCCAGCGGGTGACCGTCTGCTTCTTCGGCGAGGGGGCCGTGGCTGAAGGAGAGTTCCACGAAAGCATGAACCTGGCCGCCCTGTGGCAGCTGCCGGTGCTGTTCTGCTGCGAAAACAACCTTTACGCCATGGGAACCGCGCTGGGCCGCTCCGAATCCCAGACCGACATCGCGCTCAAGGCAGCCGGGTACGAGATCCCCGCCTGGGCAGTGGACGGCATGGACGTGCTGGCCGTTGAGGAAGCCGCCCGGCGTGCGGTGGAGGCGGTGAGGTCCGGCGGGGGCCCGCACTTCCTCGAGCTGCGCACCTACCGGTTCCGCGCCCACTCGATGTTCGATCCGGAGCTGTACCGGGAGAAATCCGAGGTGGCCCAGTGGATGGAACGGGACCCCATCAGCCTGCTGCAGGGTGCCATGCAGGCGGCGGGACAGCTGGCGGAGAAGGATTGGACCGACTTGCAGGCGGACGTGGCCGCAGAGATCAGTACCGCCGTCGGATTCGCCGAGAACGGGACGCTGGAGCCGGTCTCCGAGCTCGGCCGGTTTGTCTACAGCGACCGGCCGGATGACGGCAGTGCGGGCAGCGGCGGGGGTCCGGGCCATGGGGAGACGACTGGGAAAGGCGGGGCTGCACGATGAAAACCACGTACCGGGAAGCCATGCGCGCGGCCCTCCGCGACGCCATGCAGCGCGATGACCGGGTGTTCCTCATGGGCGAGGACGTGGGCCGGTACGGCGGCAGCTTCGCCGTGAGCCTGGGCCTCCTGGAGGAATTCGGGCCGGAGCGGATCCGCGACACGCCGCTGTCCGAGTCCGGGTTCGTCGGCGCGGGCATCGGCTCCGCGCTTGGCGGGATGCGTCCCGTCGTCGAAATCATGACCGTCAACTTCAGCCTGCTGGCGCTGGACCAGATCATCAACAACGCCGCCACGCTGCTGCACATGTCCGGCGGCCAGTTCAACGTGCCCATCGTGATCCGGATGACCACGGGCGCCGGCCGCCAGCTCGGTGCCCAGCACTCCCACAGCCTGGAGGGCTGGTACGCCCATATTCCCGGCTTGCGGATCCTCGCCCCGGCCACCCTGGCGGACGCCCGCGGCATGCTGTGGACCGCGTTGCAGGACCCGGACCCGGTGCTGATCTTCGAGCACGGCTCGCTGTACAACGTTGCGGGGGAGCTCGACGACGACGCCGGCGCCGTGGACATCGACAAGGCAGCAGTCCTCCGGCATGGGGACGGCCTGACCCTCGTCACCTACGGCGGCACGCTGCCCATGGTGCTGGAGGCCGCGGACCGGCTTGCCGGGGAGGACATCGACGCGGACGTCATCGACCTCCGCACCCTCCGCCCGCTCGACGCCCACACCATCGTGGACAGCGTGGCCAGGACGCACCGGGCCGTGGTGGTGGATGAAGGCTGGCGCAGCGGCAGCATCTCCGCGGAGATCGCGGCCCGGATCTGTGAGCAGGCCTTCTTCGACCTCGACGCGCCCGTGGAACGGGTCTGCAGCCTGGAGGTGCCGGTCCCGTACGCCAAGCACCTGGAGCAGGCAGCGCTGCCGTCCGTGGAGCGGGTCATGGCCGCCGCGCGAAGGGCCGTGGGGGCCAATGGCTGAGTTCCGGATGCCATCCCTGGGCGCGGACATGGAGCACGGCAAGGTGGTGGAGTGGCTGGTCAAACCCGGGGACTACGTCCACAAGGGCGATATCGTGGCGGCCGTGGACACGGACAAAACAGTCATGGATATCGAATCGTTCGAGGAAGGCGTGGTGGCCGAGTTCCTGGTGGACCTCGGCGACACCGTGGACGTGGGCACCCCCATTGCCCGGATCACGGCCACCCCCGCCGAACTCCCCACCGCCCCAACCCCGCCCGTCCCATCCCCAAAGGCAGCCCCGCCCGTGCGCCACCTGGCGCACACGCTGGGGGTCGACGTCGGACGCATCAGCGGCAGCGGCACGGACGGCGAGGTGACCAGGGCCGACGTCGAACGCGCCGCCGCGGCAGCACCCGGCAGCAGCGCCGGTCCAGCCCCCGCCGTGGCCCCGGAAGCGCCGGCGGAGCCAGCGGAGGACACGGCCCACCGGGTGCGGTCCTCTCCGCTGGCCCGGCGGCTGGCGCTGGAACTCGGGGTCGACCTTGCGGGCATCCCAGGAACGGGCCCCGGGGGTGCCGTGACCGAGGAGGACGTGTTGGCCGCCGTCCCGCCCAGGGAACGGGCACCCCAGGGCACCCGCGCGGACAAGCCGGCGGCAGCACCGCCGTCGGACGTTCCAGCGACGGAACCGGCCACGCCGGAACTGCAGGCGCCGGCGCCACCCGCGCCTCAGCCGCAGCCGCCGTCCCACCCCGGCAGGAAGGACACCGGCGGCAAGGCCGAAAGCCTGCGCCAGGCGATCGGCGCCCTGATGTCCCGCTCCAAAAAGGAAATCCCGCACTACTACCTCTCCACCACCCTGGACCTGGCGGCGGCCATGGCGTGGATGCAGGCGGCAAACCAGCAGCGCCCGGTTTCGTCCCGGCTGGTGCCGTCGGCCCTGCTGCTGAAAGCCACCGCGCTCGCGGCCAGGGAGGTGCCGGACATGAACGGGTTCTTCACCAGGGGCGCCTTCCAGGCCAGCAGCAGCGTGCATCTGGGCGTGGTAGTCGCCTTGCGGCACGGCGGGCTGGTGGCCCCGGCCCTGCACGACGCCGACACATTGACGCTCGATCAGCTCATGGACCAGCTGCGCGACCTGGTGGGCCGGGCCAGGGCCGGCCGGCTGCAGCGCGCGGAGATGGCCGACCCCACCATCACCGTGACCAACCTGGGGGACCTCGGCGTCGAGAGCGTGTACGGCGTGATCTATCCGCCGCAGGTGGCCATGGTGGGGTTCGGCAAGGTGCTGGAGCAGCCGTGGGCGCACAACGGGATGCTGGGCATCCGGCACGCGGCCATTGCCACGTTGTCAGCGGACCACCGGGTGAGCGACGGCCTGCGCGGCGGGCGGTTTCTGGCCCGCATTGACGAGCTGCTGCAGAAGCCCGGGGACCTGTGAACCCGTAATCGAGGAGGAACCGTGAACGAACAGGACGCACGCCATACGGTGGAGGCCGCGATCGGCAAGGTCGCCCCCGACGTCGAGCCCGGAGACCTGGACAGCGGTGCACGCCTGCGCCAGGACCTGGAGCTGGACTCACTGGATTTCCTCCGCCTGGTGGAAGTCATTGCGGAATCCACGGGCGTGGATATCCCGGAGGCGGACTACCCGGACGTGGCCACGGTGGGCGGCCTGGTCCAGTACTTGGCCGGGCACGGATAGAGCTGCCATGAAGCCCCGGAGGCCGCGGCGCTGGCTTCGCCGCCTGGGCATCCCGGCACTGGTGGTCCTGGTGCTGCTGATGGCTTCTGCGTTGGCCAATGTGGCCCTCGAATCGCGGGAGAAGGCCACCATCCCTTCTTACGGGGAGCGAATAGCGGTGGCCGGGGGGTGGTTGAACGTGGTCCGGAACGGGAGCGGGGCCGGCCGCCAGGGTCCGCCCATCGTCCTGCTCAGCGGCCTGGGAACTGCCGCCCCGGGCCTCGACTTTGCCCCGCTGATGCGCGAACTGCACGACTTCGACGTCTTGGTGGTGGAAGGCTTCGGTTACGGCTACAGCGACCTGGAGGCCAAGGCCCGGACCAACGAGAACATCAGCAACGAACTCCACGAGGCCCTGTCAAAGCTCCAGCTCCGCCAGCCTTACGTCCTTGCCGGCCACTCCATCGCCGGGTTTTACCTGCTGGACTACGCCAACCGGTACCGCCCGGAGGTGGCCGCGGTGGTGGGCATTGACGCCACCATCCCCAAGCCCGGAGACCACCCGGTGGCGGAACCGGAGCCCGGCATCAACTGGGTGAAGCTCCTGGCCGCCACGGGGCTGGTCCGCGTGGCTGCCGCGGTGGCTCCGGGGATCTTCGATCCGGACAGCCATGCCTATTCGGATGAAGAGCTGCAACGGATGCGCACCATGATGCTGTGGAACCTCGGCAATCCGGCGGTGGCGGATGAAACCGGGCGAATCGGCAACAACGCGGCGGCGCTTCGGGGTGCCACCTACCCGGAGGACCTGCCCGTGCTGGCCTTCATCGCCGATGAAGGGGACGGCAGGGCGGCCGCGAAAACGGCTGCAGCGGAGGAACTCCTCAAGAACGTCACACTGCACCAGGTGCTGCCCCTGCCGGGCGGCCATTACCTGCACTGGACGCAGGCCGGGCGGATGGCGGAAGAGATCCGGCGGTTCCTGGCCCCGGCCGACCTGTACTACCCCATGACGTGGTCGTTCCCGCGCATCCGGACGGCCACCACGACGCCGGAGGCGGCGGTGAGCACCGCGACGGCGGCGATGGCTGCGGGGATGCCGTAAAGATCTGCCAGGACGCCTGACAGGAGGGCACCCACGGCGAAGCCACCGTCGCGCCACAACCGGTAGACGCCCACGGAGCGGGCCCGCCAGGCCGGGTGGGCGACGTCCCCAATGGCGGCAAGCAGCGTGGGGTAGACCAGGGCGGTGCCCAGGCCCAGGACGACGGCGGCGGCGAGCCAAGGCCCGAAGCTGTGGGCGGACGCGGTGATGCCCAGGGCCACGGCCTGGACCAGCATGCCGGCCGTGATGAACCATTTGCGGCCCCAACGGTCCGACGCGGCGCCGGTGGCCAGTTGCGCGGCACCCCAGGCGGCAGGGTAGGCGGCGGCGAGGATGCCGATCTGGCCAAGGTCCAGCCCGGCACCGGCGAACAGGACGGGGAAGAGGCCCCAGGCCAGGCCGTCGTTGAGGTTGTTGACCAGGCCCGCCTGGCTTGCTGCCGAGAGGGAGCGGTCTTTGAAACTGGTAAGGGTGAACACTTGGCCGGTGGTGAGGCCGGCATGGGCGCTGCCGGAGGCGGCAGTGTGCTGGACGGCCTCGGTCTTGGCGTGGTGGTGGGTTTCCCTGACGGCCAGGACGGTCAGTCCCAGGCCGAGGGCGATATAGGCCGCACCGAGCAGGAACGGGGCGGGGCGGAGGCCATAGGCGGTGGCCAGGTAGCCGGTGGCCAGCGCAGTGGCGGCGACCCCCAGGTAGCCGGCGGCCTCGTTGAACCCCATGGCCAATCCGCGTTGCCGGGGGCCCACCAGGTCCATCTTCATGATCACCGCGGTGGACCAGGTCAGTCCCTGGCTGATGCCCAGCAGGACGTTGGCCGCCACGATCCAGGCCCAGGACGGGCCGACGATCAGCATGAGCGGCACCGGAACCGCCGCCAGCCAGCCGGCGACAAGGACCGGCTTGCGGCCGTACCGGTCCGAGAGGGTGCCGGCGAAGTAGTTCATGGCGGCCTTGGACAGGCCAAAGGCCAGGATGTACGTCAGTGCACCTGTGTAGAGGTCCAGGTGGAACTCCTGGGTGGCCAGCAGGGGCAGGACGGTGCGTTCCTGGCCCAGGGTGCCGCCCACCAGTGCGTTTACAGCCACGAGCAGCATGAACTGGGCCAGGTTCTGCCGCAGGCCAAGTACAGGCCCGGCCGAACCGGTTGCGGGAAGTGTCCTGCCTTGCATTAGCTGTTCCATTCCATACGGGTCATCGGTGGGGACATGAAAGTGGCCCGGGCGTGTGGGGGCACGCCCGGGCCGGACCCGGATACGCGGGGGACGCACCGGACCGGAGCCCGGGCAGGAGGGGGGTCCTGCCCGGGCGGTCCGTGGGTGTCCTGGTCAGACGGCGGGGACGCTGTTCTGCCAGGCGTTCCAGGCGGCGTAGCTGCCGTCGAGTTCGACGACGTCGTACCCGGCGCGGCGCAGGGCGCTGGCGGCTACGGAGTTCCGGACGCCGGACTGGCAGTAGGAGACGATGGTGCCGCCGGCCGGCAGCTCGTCGAGGTGCCACATGAGGCGGCCGCCGCTGAGCTGGTAGGAACCCGGGACGTGCCCGGCCTTGTGCTCGGTCTTGTTGCGGACGTCCAGGACCATGGCGGCGTCGAAACCTTCGAGTTCCTCCGGCTGGATCAGCTTGGGGGTGAAGGTGGGCAGGCCCTCGATGCTGGTGAGGTAGCCGGCCACGTTGTCGATGCCCACGCGGACCAGGTGGTCCCACATGTCCTGGGCCTGGTCCTGGCCGTTGGCCAGGAGCACCAGCGGGTTCTTGTCGGTCTCCGGGTTGACCACCCACGCGCCGTAGCTGGCCACGGACTTGCCGGCCGGTACGTTCAGGGACCGGACCACGGTGCCCTGGTGGACTTCGCCGTTGGAGCGGGTGTCGATGAAGGTCAGGGTGTCCTCTGCCAGGCCTGCGGCAACCATCTCCGTGGACAGCTCGGGCAGGGGAGTGCGCTCGCCCATGACGGCCGGGCCTTCCCGGTTTTCGCGCTTCATGCGGGCGAAGTAGGCGTGTGCATCGGGCTGGCCGTCGAGGAGCTCGTTGATGAAGCCCTGCTCGTCGTTTGCCGCCAGGTAGGGGCCCCACCAGGCGTAGAGGCGCTCGTAGCCCACCGTCGAGGAAGGGATGGCGCCCAGGGCCTTGCCGCAGGCGCTGCCGGCGCCGTGGGCGGGGTGGACCTGGACGTAGTCCGGGAGGGTGAGGAACTTGTCGCGGAGGCTGGCGAAGAGCTGCTTGGCGCCTTCGAAGCGGGTGTCCACGCCGCCGGCTGCCTCGTCCAGCAGGTCCGGCCGGCCCAGGTCGCCGGAGAACACGAAGTCGCCGGAGAGCAGGTAGCCGGGCTTGTCGCTGAACGCGCCGTCGGTCACCAGGAAGGACAGGTGCTCCGGGGTGTGCCCGGGGGTGTGGACCGCCTTGATGCTGATGTTGCCCAGGGTGATGGTGTCGCCGTCGTAAAGCCGTTCGCCGTCGAACTCGTACTGCCAGTCGGGGCCGCCCTCGCCGGAAACGTAGATCTTGGCTCCGGTGGCCGCGGCCAGTTCGCGGGTGCCGGAGAGGTAGTCGGCGTGGATGTGGGTCTCGGTGACGGCCACGATCTTCATGCCGTTCTTCGCAGCCAGGTCCTGGTACACGGCGATGTCGCGGCGGCCGTCCACCACGATCGCTTCGCCCTTGGCCTGGCAGCCGATCAGGTAGCTGGCCTGGGCGAGGTCTTCGTCGTAAATGCGCTCGATAAGCATCTGGTGCTCTCCTTCAGGTGAAAGGGGATTGGGAGTTGTTCTGAATCCAGTATAGATACCCCCGGGGGTATCACGCAAGTGCACTGCGGCCTATGCGGAGGTCCTGCGGAAGAGCCTTGGCAGCAGGCGTTTGAGGCTTGGTGCTGCGTGCTTTTGTGCGGGTGGGGGAGGGTCTGCGGGGGTGTGGTTGTAGATGACGGGGTGGCCTGCCCGGTACCACTCGGTGATCCCGCCGGCCACGTTGACCGCGGTGTGTCCGCGGTCCGTGGGGAGGCGTGCAGCCTGGCTGCTGCGTTTCCCGGAGCCGCACATCAGGTGGAGCGTGGCCTGGGGCCACACCAGTGCAAGCTGGTCCGCCGTGACGGTGCGGAACGCCCAAGGGGCCGTCATGGTTCTCAGGCGTGCTGGTGGCCGGCCTCGGCGCGGAGCTTGTCCATGTCCAGGTTCTTCACGGCCTGGGTGACTTCCTCCAGGCCGGTGGCGTTGAGCGCTCCGGGCTGGGAGAAGACCAGCGTCTTGTCCTTGAAGGCCATCAGGGTGGGGATTGAGGTGATGTTCGCTGCCGCGGCGAGCGCCTGTTCGGCCTCGGTGTCCACCTTGGCGAACGTGATGTCCGGGTGCCGTTCGGCGGCGGCGCCGTACGTGGGGGCGAACATGCGGCAGGGGCCGCACCAGGCTGCCCAGAAGTCAACGAAGACGATGTCCTTGTCCTCCAGGGTCTGGGCGAAGGATTGCTCGGTGATGTCGATGGTTGCCATGATCTGTCGTGTCCTTTCGGGCGGAGTTTGCTGGTTAGGTGGTGGGGAGTCCGGCGCGGGTCCAGGCGGTCATGCCGCCGGCCATGGTGTCGGCTTTGTATCCGGCGCCGTTGAGGGCATCGGCGACGGCGGCACTTCGGTTGCCGCTGCGGCAGACGGCGATCACGGGGACGGCCGGGTCGAGCTCGCCCAGGCGGGCCTGCAGCTGGCCCATGGGGATGTGGAGGGCGCCGGGGATCATGCCCTCGGCGACCTCGAAGTCCTCGCGGACGTCCAGGATCCGGGCGGTGGAGCGGCGCTGATCGGTTTCGTTGATGGTGATTTCAGCCATGGTGGTTCTCCTTCGAAGTGGTGTGTGGCTGGAGCTGGTGGGGGTGTTGCTAGCGGACGGGTTCGCCGGCCTGGCGCCAGGCGGCCATGCCGCCGCGCACCGAGTAGGCGTCGTATCCCTTTTCGGCGAGGAGCCGGGCCGCGGAGGCGGAGCGGACGCCGGAGGCGCAGACGGCAATCACGGGCCGGGCCTTCTGGATCCCGGCAGTGCTGGCATGCAGCCGGTCCAGGGGGACGTGCTTGGCCTGCGGCGCACGGCCGGTCCGCCATTCCTGGGCGGACCTGACGTCGATAAGCGTGGCCCCGGCACCGAGGAGTTCCTTGGCCTGCGCTACGGAAATCGTCTTGTAGGGCTTGCTGAAGGCCTTCTTGAGGGAATCGATGAGTCCCATGATGTTTCTCCTCCATGGATGGGTCAGGCGGTGACCGTGCCGGCGGTGACCCACGCCGCGACGGCGAAGATGAGGACCGCGAACGAGATGCGGATGTGCTTGTCATGCAGGTGGCGGGCAAACCGGGCCGCAACCACCGATCCCACGACCGCGGGGATGGCGAACGCCAGGGTGGTGGCCCAGTCGATGGTGTAGCCGGCGGCGTGTGCGCCAAAGCCTGCGGCCGAGTTGACCACGATGATGGCCAGGGACGTTCCCACGGCCTGCTTCATGCGCAGTCCCAGGAAGATGGTCAGTGCGGGGGTGATGAGGAAGCCGCCGCCCACGCCGAGGAGTCCGGTGAGGAACCCGACCAGCAGGCCCACTCCCACGGCTTTGGGGGCGCAGGACCGGAAGGCCCGGTTCGGCCCGGTGCTGCAGGACCCCTCGCTTTCGCGGGGCTTGCTGAGCATCCGGATGCCCGCGGCCACCATGATCCCGGCGAAGGCCAGCATCAGGATGTTCGGGTCCAGCAGCTTGCCCACGGCCGCACCGGCCCAGGCTGCCGGGATGCCGGCACCCCCCACCAGTGCGATCACGGGCCAGTTCAGGCCTTCCCGCAACCGGTGGAGCAGGGCTGCCAGCGAGGAGATTCCCACCACCAGCAGGGAGGTGGGAATGGCCTGGGCGGGGCTCATGCCCACGCCGTACACCAGGGCCGGAACGGCAATGATGGACCCGCCGCCGCCAACTACGCCCAGTACGACGCCGACGACGAGCCCCAGACCCAGGGCCGCGATCATGCCGCTGCGCCCTCGTCAGCCGGCTGCGCGGGGAACTGCAGGATGGCGCTTTCGCGGGTGGGCTCCTTGGCCGCCTTGTTCCAGGGCATTGCCGAGAGGGCCTTGCCCATGGCACAGGTGTTGGTCGCGGCCGAGAACGTCAGCCCGGTGCCGATGGCACCGGCCAGCATGCGGACCTTCGGGGAGACGAACTTTCCGCCCGCCAGGCCCAGCATCACCAGGGAGCCGGCGGCCAGGCGGACCTGGCGCTCCAGGTCCCAGCGGTCCTTGCCCTTGACCACATCGCCGCCCGCGGCCGCGAATCCGGGAACCCCGCCGGTGAGGACGTAGGCCGTGTCAAGGCCAACAGTGGCCATGCGCTGGCGGGCCTGTTCGGCGCGGACGCCGGACTGGCAGACCAGGACTACGCGGCTGCCCAGCCGGGCGGCGAGTTCGTCGGTGTGCTCGGAGAGCAGCGGAAGCGGCACGTTGTAGGAGCCGCGGATGTGCATCGATTCGAATTCAGCGGCGGAGCGCACGTCGATCACCACGAGGTCCTGGTGCTCCTTGATCCAGGACTGCAGGGCCTCAGGGGCGAGTGCGGTAACGGCTGTTGCTTTGGAAGGGGACGTCATGGATGGCCTCTCGGAAGGGGTCGGGTGGATACCCCACCGAGTATTGCAGATACCCCCGGGGGTAGTCAAAACACCCATGGGGGTATATAGTTGGACGCAAGCCGACCACCTATGGAGACCCCTTTATGGAACTGAACCCAACAGAACTCACGCCCGTGATCAACCGCCTTAAGCGGGCACAGGGCCAGCTTGCCGCCGTCACCCGGATGCTCGAGGAAGGCCGCGACTGCAAGGACGTCGTCACCCAACTGGCGGCCGTCTCCAAAGCCCTCGACCGTGCCGGCTTCGCCATCATCGCCACGGGTCTTGAGCAGTGCATCGTCCAGAAGGACGAAACCATGGACCGGAAGGACCTGGAGAAGCTCTTCCTCTCCCTCGCCTGAACAGCCCCGCACCACAACTGACCGCCCGGCAATTCCAAGGAGCATCATGACCTACACCCTGGCCACCACTGTTTCCCTTCCCTGGGCGGAGGCGCTGGAGCGCACCCGCGAAGCCCTCGCTGCCCAGGGGTTCGGGATCCTGACCGAAATTAATATCCGTTCCACCTTCGAAGCCAAGCTTGGCTCCGAGGCCGCGGACGCCGTCGGCGATTACGTCATCCTTGGCGCCTGCAATCCTTCCCTTGCCAGCCGCGCCCTGGCCGCCGAGCCGCAGATGGGCGCCCTGCTGCCCTGCAACGTGGTGGTGCGCCGGAACAACTCGGCGGATGTAACCACGGTGGAGGCCATCGATCCCCAAGCCATGGTGCAGCTCAGCAGCGCGCCTGCCGTCAAGGACGTGGCGGACGACGCCGGCACGCGCCTTCGGAAGGCCCTGGCCAGCCTGGGCCAGGCGGACGGGTAGCGAAGGGGAGACCATGCCGGAACCGCTTGTCATCGTCTTTGACGTCAACGAGACACTCTCGGACATGGGCCCGCTCGCGGACGCCTTTGAGCAGGCCGGTGCGCGGCGGGAACTGGCCAGGCTCTGGTTCGCAACGCTGCTGCGGGACGGTTTCGCCCTCGCCGCCAGCGGCGACAACCGGGCCTTCGCCGCCATTGGCGCCGACGCCCTCCGCGCCCTGCTGGAAGCCGAACGGGTTTCCGGGGACCTGGACGCCGCCGTCGAACGCGTCATGGCCGCAATGCAGGACCTCTCCCTCCACCCGGATATCCCCGACGGTGTACGCGCCCTGGCCGCGGCCGGGCACCGGCTGGTAACCCTGACCAACGGCGCGGCCGCCAACACGGACAAGCTGCTCGTGGCCGCGGATATCCGGGACAGCTTCGAGCTGCTGCTCTCCGTGGCCGACGCAGCCGCGTGGAAGCCCGCCAAGGCCGCTTACCACTATGCGGCAGCTTCCGCCGGAGCGGACCCTTCCGGGATGCTGCTGGTCGCCGTCCACCCCTGGGACATCCACGGGGCAGCCCGGGCCGGACTGCGGACCGCCTGGATCAACCGGACGGGCTCCCGGTACCCCTCCTACTTCCACGAGCCGGACATCGTCGTCGCGGCCCTGACCGAACTGCCGGACGCCCTCGCCGCTGCCCTGTAAGACCCGGCCGCCGGTGGTGGCGGGCGGTGCGGAAAAACCTGTAGTCTCTGTTCACGGTGATGGATCCCGCCGGAAGGCCCGCGCAGGTGCGCGGTCTTCGAACCGCCGCCTGGCTGATGGTTCCTGCCTTTGCTGATCCGAAGGTAGGTGGCCCGTGCCCGCAGCCGGCCCAGTCTTCCTGCCCCGGCCCGACCAGGAGAGCCCATGACTGAGCCCGAGAAACCCAAAGACCCCGCCGGTGCCGTGCCCTACGTCCCCCGGAAAATCAGCGGTCCGGTGCTCATGGGCGTGGTGCCCGGCCAGCCGCTCGCAGTCGCCCACCGTGCCGCCGAACTGGCGTTCAGCCTGGGCGTGAAACTTGTCTGTGCCTATGTGGACGTCACCACGTACCTGGCGGAAGAGCCCGACGGCAGGGTGGAGGCCCGCCCCATCGACCCCGACGGGATCGATGACGACATCGAAGGGATCAGCGCCTCCATCGCCGGGGACCTCCAAGAAGCTTTGGGCGCCAGCGGGATCGACTGGTCCTTCCTGACCCTGGCGGGGGACCCGGCCCGGGCACTCGGACGGCTGGCCGAATCCACTGATGCCTCCGTCATCGTGGTGGGCACCCGGGAACGCGGGCTCGGCGCGCGCTTCGAGGAACTGCTGGTGGGATCCGTTGCCGTGCACCTGACCCACCGCCAGCACCGGCCCGTCCTGGTGGTCCCGCTGGCCCCGCATTCCAGGCGCCAGCCGAAGGCGGGACGCTGATGGAGCAGCCCGTCCCCAGGACCGAAACGCAGGACGCAGCCGACCTGGGAACCCTGGGCGGGGCGCGCGTCCACCGGCCGGTCCACCTGCACCCCGGGTTTGTCCTGGTGGTCATCATCGGCGGAATCCTCGGCGCGCTGGCCCGCTACGGGGTAAGCGGCGTCCTGCCCGCACCCGGCGGCTGGCCGCTTCCCACCCTGGCCATCAACCTGGCCGGTGCGTTCCTGCTCGGCGCCTTGCTGGAGGCACTGGTCCGCCGGGGGCCCGACGCCGGCCGGCTGAGGCTGGTCCGGCTGCTGGTGGGCACCGGGTTCATGGGCGCCTTCACCACCTACAGCACCCTGGCCGTGGAAGCCACCACCCTGGTCAATACCGGCCGCAGTGCCGACGCCGTCCTCTACGTCGGCGCCTCCGTGGTGGCCGGCGCGGTGGCAACCGTCGCGGGCATCCGCCTCGCAGCAGCCCAGCACGCCCGCACCACCCACCGGCCGGGGCCGGCCGCCGCGAAGGAAGGACGCCGGTGAGCCCCCTGACCATCATCCTGCTGGGACTCGCGGGCGGCCTCGGAGCCGCCACCCGCTTCGTGGTGGACGGGCTGGTGCGCACCAAAATCAGGACCGCACTGCCGGTTGGCACAATCGCCATCAACGTCACGGGATCGTTCCTGCTGGGGCTCCTCGCCGGCGCCGTGATCGTGCACGCGGCCCCGCCCGAGCTGCAGGCCATCGCCGGCACGGGGTTCCTGGGCGGCTACACCACCTTCAGCACGGCCAGCTTCGAAACAGTCCGCCTGGTCCAGTCCCGCCGCACCGGCCTGGCACTCCTCAACGCCGTGGGCACCGCGGTGGCCGCGGTGGGCGCCGCGGCCGGCGGCTTCGCCCTCGCGGGCCTGCTCTGACGGCACCGGCTGCACCGGCCCCACGCCGGCTAGGAAATTCCGGCGGGAACCTCCCGCAGCCCGGCACGGTGCAGGCGCTCCAGCTGGACCACGTCGCGGGTAAAGGACACGGCGAGCAAACCGAGGGCCAGCGCGGGAACCAGGCCCGCGGCCAGGGCAGGGACGCCCGGGAGCAGCGCAATGAGCAGCGCAAACGGCTGGAACGCCCCGATGGCCTTGCGGGACGCGCTGGCCGGCAGCACCGCGCGAAGCTGCGGCCGGAGCAAGCCCGCGGCCACGAAGGCGTAATACATGGCCCCGATGGCCAGCGTCCACGGGCCGGCCACGGAAGCGGCTCCGACGGACAGCACCAGCACCAGGGCGGCGTCGGTGGCGGAATCGAACCGCGCTCCGGCGGCCGAGGAGGTTCCGGTGCGCCGCGCCACCATGCCGTCCAGCCCGTCCAGGAGGAACGCCGCGGCACCCAGGAGGGGCAGGAGCAGGTCGGTGCGGCGGCCCGTGAACAACTGCGGAACCGCCAGCACCGCGCACAGGGCCACCAGGATGGCGCGCAGCAGGGTCACCCGGTCCGCCGGCGTCGAGAAGCGTGGAATCCGCCGCAGCACCGAGCCGACGGCGGCCCCCGTCACCACTGCTCCAGCGCACAGGCCGGCCAGTTGGAGGAGCAGTCCGGACGGGGACAGGGAAGTCAGCACAAGAGCCGAGAACACGTACCCCGAAACGGCCCCGAAGGCGTCCGGCACCGCCCGCTCAGCCCCGCTCATCGCCCACCTCCCCTCGCATGCTAACAACGGCCGGGGTGGTGGTCACCGCCGGAAGCGGCGGGACCGGACTCCTGCGCCGGCGTCGGACGTTTTCCTGTGGCGGCCGCGGACCAGGCCGGCAAGCGCCAGGAGGGCCCCGGCTCCCTCGGCAACGGCGCTGAGGGATTTGGAGAAGAACCAGACGGGGTCGTACATGGCCGGGATCGGTCCGATGGCAGGGATGTCAACGTACCGGTACAGCACGACGGCGGCGAACGCGCTGAGGGCCACCACCAGGGCCACGGCATAGGCAGCCCTGCTGCCGCGGACCAGGACGTAAACGCCGGCCACCAGCGCGGCCGCCGCTTCGAGCAGGAACAAGGTGCCCTGGCTGACGGTGCCCGGCTGCGTGTTCTGGTAGCCCGGGGCCAGGAACAGGTGCACGCCGGCATCGATGAACAGCGCCAGGGCGGTCAGTAATCGTAGAGCCACGCTTATGTATACGCCCGAAGTTCCCTTCCGGTTCATTCGGCCCTGTTCTCCTTGTGGGATTTAGGGGGAATATTAGGGGCATCCGCAGTCTTGCGCCCTTTAGCGGGCAGCCGAGCCTGCGGCCCTACGAGCAAGGAGAATGACAATGACCCTTCCCAAGGACATCACGCCGGGAACCTGGACCCTGGACATGTCGCACAGCGAGATCGGCTTCAGCGTCCGCCATGCCGGGATCAGCAAGGTCCGCGGCCGCTTTACTGAAGCCCAGGCCGAGGCGCGAGTGGGCGAGTCGCTGGCTGACTCGTCGGTGCACGCCACGGTCTCCACCGCAAGCTTCGACTCCGGTGACGCCAACCGCGACGCACACGTGCGCGGCGCGGACTTCTTCGACGTCGAGAAGTATCCCGAGATGACATTCCGCGGCACCGCCATCGAAGGGGACGGGGAGGATTACACCCTGACCGGGGACCTGACCATCAAGGGCGTCACCAAGCCTGTGGAGCTGGAGGTCGAATTCACCGGTGTGGCCGTTGACCCGTTCGGGGCCACCCGGGCCGGCTTCTCCGCCGAGACCGAGATCAGCCGCAAGGAATTCGGGCTCACCTGGAACGCAGCCCTTGAAGCCGGCGGCGTGCTGGTCAGCGACAAGGTGAAGATCAACCTGGAAGCGGCCCTGGTCAAGCAGGCCTAATCCCGCAGGTTCCCGCCGCGCCCGTTACTTTTCGACGCGCGAAAATGCCGGCGCTACCGGAATGTCCGTAGCGCCGGCGTTTTGGCGCCGCGGGAATGGATTTGCGCAGCGGAAATGGAGATGCGCCGCGCCACGCGGTGGCCTACAGCGGGTCGGGCCGGACCTTGACGTTGCCCAGTGAACGGATCAGGGCCACGGCGGTAATGGACCCGGCTGCCATGATCGAGGCGAGCACCACCACCTGGAACCGGCCTGCCTCGAACGGGGAGGCGCCGCCGAAGATCGCCCCGACGAAGGCTCCCGGGAGGGTCACCAGGCCGGTGGTCTTGGTCTGGTCCGTGGAGGGAATCAGCGCCGAGTGCACCGCCCGCCGGGCCTGGACCAGGGTTGCCTGCCGCGGCGTGGCACCCAGCGCGAGCCACCCCTCCACCTGGTCCCACTGCTCCACCACCGCTTCGAAGAAGCGCCTGCCGGCCAGGGTGGCGATGGTCATGGAGTTGCCAATCACGATCCCGCCCACCGCCAGCGCGTACCGGGGCGAGAATTCAATGGCGCCGGTTCCGAACACGACGGCGACCGTCACCAGGATCCCGGCGGCCATGGTTCCGGCCACCAGGCCAAAGCGCCGCCAGGACCAGGTGAGGCGCCGCGCCGCGGTCACGGCCGCCACGCTGAACATCACCAGCAGGGCCGCCCCCACCCACAGCGGGTTGCTGATCACGCCGCCCAGCACCAGGCTGATCACGGCCAGCTGCGCCGCGCCGCGCAGGATGGCCAGGGCAGGGGAGAGGTACGACGGCGTCCGCGAGCCCCACAGGATGCCCACCGTGAGTGCCGCCAGGATGGCAATGGCCGCCAGGGTGGGCAGGAGGGCGGCAAGCACGGACATCCTGCCAGCTTACTGAGCGCCCGCCGTCGTCCCTTCCCAGACGCCCCATCACTTTTGGCACGTTTTCCTGCGACGCCCCATCACTTTTGGCACGTTTTCCTGCGACGCCCCATCACTACCACCGCTCCCGCAGGCCGAAAGTTGGCCCAGGCGACCGGACAGGATAAGACTGTGGGTATGTCACGCGGAACCCTTCGGATCTTTCTGGGCGCGGCGCCCGGCGCGGGCACCACATACGCCGCGCTGCGGGAAGCGCACCGGCTGCTGGCCGGGGGCAGGGACGTCGTGGTCGGCATCGCAGCGGACCACGGCCGGGAGGAGACGCGGCAGCTCGCAGAAGGGCTCGACGCCGTTGCGCCGCGCCTTTCGGACGGTACGACGGGAGCAGGGGAGCCCGGCCTGGACGTGGACGCCGTGCTGGAACGGACGCCGGATGTGGCCGTCGTGGACGAGTACGCACACGTCAACGCCCCAGGCAGCAGGAACCAGCAGAGATGGCAGGATATCGAGGAGCTGCTTGCGGCGGGCATCGACGTGCTGTCCACCCTTTGCGTGCAGCAGCTGGGGTCCCTCAGAGACGTGGTTGCCGCGATCATCGACGATCCGCCGGACGCAACGGTGCCGGATGAGATTGTGCGGCGGGCGGACCACATTGAGCTTGTGGACATCCCACCTGCGCTCCTGCGCCAGAGGGTGGCGGACGGCAGGATCTTCCCGGCGGACAGGATCGATGCCGCCCTGGCCAACGAGTACCGGCCCGGCACCCTGCTGGCCCTGCGCGGAATGGCCCTGATCTGGCTCGCGGACCGGGTGGAGGAAGGCCTGGCGGCGTACCGGGAAAGCCAGGGCATCACCGCCGCGTGGCCCACCCGCGAACGGGTGGTGGTAGGGCTTGCCGGCTCCCCCGGGGACGAGGTGCTCATCCGGCGGGCAGCCCGGATCCTGTCCCGCGTCAACGGCAGCGAACTCCTGGCCGTCCACGTGCGCGGCACCACCGCACGGCGGGAGGCGTCGGAACAAACCGTGGAGGCGCAGCGGCAGCTCATCACGGACCTCGGCGGCACCTTCCACACGGTGTCCGGGGATGACCCGGCGCAGTCACTGCTGGAATTCGCCCGGAGCGCCAACGCAACCCAGATTGTCCTCGGGGCAGCACCGGGAAGCCCTTGGAGCCGCGTCCTGGGCAGGGGCGTGGCGTCAAGGGTGGTGCGGGAATCAGGCGACATCGACGTGCATCTGGTCTCCCATCCGCCCGCGGCCCGGGGACTCCCGCGGCATACCCCCGCAGCCCTCAGCCGCACGCGCACCACGGTTGGCTATATCCTCGCGGTGCTCCTCCCCGTGCTGGCCTCCACCCTCCTGTCCTTCAGCCGCGACCTGAACCTCGCCACCCACGCCCTGGTGCACCTGACCGGCGTGATGGCGGTGGCGTTCATCGGCGGGCTGTGGCCGGCCGTGCTCGCAGCCGTCCTGGCATCGCTGCTGCTGAACTACTTCGAAACGGACCCGGTGGGCACGTTCACCATCAGCGACCCGCAGAACGTCTTTGCCCTGCTGGTCTTCCTCGGGGCCGCCGTGGCGGTGTCCCTGGTGGTGGGCCTGTCCGAACGCCGGGCGCGGGAAGCCGTCCGCGCCCGCGCTGAGGCCACCACCCTCGCCGACCTCGCCAGGGACGCACTCCTCGCGGACGATACCGTTGCCGGTTTCCTGGACAAGGCCCGCGAAACCTTCCAGGTCCGGGCCGCCGGCCTCTTCACCCGTACCGGGGACAGGCAGGACACGTGGGAACTGCAGGCCTTTTCCGGGGACGCGCCGCCACCGTCCCCGGAGGCGGCAACCGCGCTCACTGACAACGTGGAACTGGCCGATCCCCGGACCGCCCTCGTCCTGTCCGGCCGCACCCTGACGGCAGGGGACCGGCTCCTGCTGGCCGCCCACGGAGCCCACCTCCTGCAGCTCCGGCAACACCACGCCCTGCAGCGCACCCTGAAAAGCACCACGAAACTGGCGGAGGGCAACAGCGTCCGCACCGCAATCCTGAGCGCGGTCAGCCACGACCTCCGCACCCCACTGGCCGGGATCAAGCTGGCGGTCACCGCGCTCCGCCGCCAGAACAGCAGGCTCCCGGCGGAGGTGCAGGAGGAGATGCTGGCCACCATTGATTCCTACACCGAGCGCCTGGACGCCCTCATCTCCAACCTCCTGGACATGTCCCGCATCTCCAGCGGATCGGCCGCACCGCACACCGCCCCGGTCACGTGGCGCGATGCCATCGAGGACGCCCTGCGCGGCATCCCCACGGAGCGCATCCGGATCGACCTCGCACCCAACATGCCGGCCGTGGACGCAGACCTGGGCATGCTGGAGCGGGTCATCGCCAACATCGTGGAAAACGCGCTCAAGTACGCGCCCGGCTCAGACGTGGTGATCGTGGGCGTGTCGGGAGCGGCCAACGCAGCGGACGACGGCGGCACGCCTTTTGGCGAGCTGCGTATCGTCGATCACGGGCAGGGTGTGCCCGCTGCCGCGGTAGTGGAGATGTTCCGGCCGTTCCAGCGGCTTGACGATGCGCCGGAAGGTCTGGGCATCGGGCTGGGCCTGGCCGTGGCGAAGGGCTTTACCGAGGCGATGGGCGGCCAGCTGGTGCCCGAGCCGACTCCGGGCGGAGGGCTGACCATGGTGGTCCGGCTGCCGCTGTCCACCGGGCCCTACAGCCCCAACATCCGCCGGGAAGCAGGCACCGCAACCGTATGAGGACAGTCCTGATCGTTGACGATGAACCGCAGCTGCTGCGTGCCCTGCAGGTGAACCTGCAGGCGGAGGGGTACCGGGTGCTTACGGCCCTGGACGGGGCGGCCGCGCTCAGGCACGCGGAAGGCGGGCACCCGGATGCCATGGTGCTGGACCTGGGCCTGCCGGACATCAACGGCGTGGACGTGATCACCCGCGTCCGCCGCACCAGCAGCATGCCCATCATCGTGCTCTCCGCCCGGCACGGGTCCGTGGACAAGGTCAGGGCCCTGGACGCCGGCGCCGACGACTACGTGACCAAGCCGTTCGGGCTGGACGAGCTCCTGGCAAGGCTGCGCGTCGCCGGCCGCCGGAGCAGCGCGCCCGAGGTTGCCGAGGACCCGCCCGCCGTCGACGTGGGGGACTTCGAGGTGGACCTGGCCAACCGGAAGGTGACCCGGGAAGGGGAACCGGTCCGGCTCACCCCGCGCGAGTGGGCCATCCTGGAACTGCTGGTGCGGAACCCGGGCCGGCTGATCACCCAGCAGCAGATGCTGGCCAGGATCTGGGGCCCGGGCTACGACAACGAAACCCACTACCTGCGCGTTTACATGGGCCAGCTGCGCCGCAAGCTGGAAAAGGACCCGGCCCGGCCCCGGCACCTGCTCACCGAGGCCGGGATGGGCTACCGCTTCGAGCCATAACCCGTACCAGGGCCGGCAGGCGGGCTTACCGGACGATCTTGAAGTTGAACGCCGGGGTGCCCAGCGCGCCCCAGAGGCGCAGCCAAACGGGCAGGAGCATTTCGGTGCCGCGGGCGGTGGAGATGTCGCCGAGGTCGATGACATCGTCATGGCCGAAGTCCTTCAGGAGGCCCGTGACGGTGTTCTTGGCGTCCGCGTCGTTGCCGGAGACGAAGACCGTGCCGGGGTCGGCCAGGAGCGTGGGGCGCGCCATGAGGTCGGCGTTGAGCGTATTGAGGGACTTCACCACACGCGAGGCAGGGAAGGTGCGCTGGATCTGTTCGCCGAGGGAGTCGGTGTCCTTGACGAACAGGGTGGGCAGCATGCCCTTGCTGAAATCGAGCGGGTTGGCGATGTCCAGGATTACCTTGCCGTCCAGGTTCCCGGCGCCGGCCGCAGCCAGGACGTCCAGGGACGCGTTGCCGTTGGTTGCGTTGACGATCAGTTCGGCGCCGGCCGCAGCGTCGGCGAAACCGGCGACGGCGATGCCCGGGTTTTCGGCGGCCCAGCCGGCGAACGGGGGAGTTCCCATGGCGTCCGGGGCCGTGCGCGCGAGGGTGGCTTCCGGATCGCGGGTGCCGATGGCGACGTTGTGGCCCAGCTCTGCCAGGCGGGCTGCGATGGTCCGGCCGACGATGCCGGTGCCGAGGACGGCGATGTTCATGAGTGCTCCTTGGTGTGTCCGTGGGGACGGGGCTGATTGTGACGGATCGTTCTCATTTAGTTTGTGACGGAACGTTCCGTCTGTCAAACTTAAGGCCAAGCAGAGTGCAGAAGCTTTCGAGGGAGTGTGGTCCGAATGGTGCGAAGGACGGCGGAGGAGAACCGGCGCAATGTCCTGGATGTGGCCACCCGGCTGTTCTACCAGCAGGGAATCCGGGCCGTGGGCATGGATACGGTGGTCAAGGAATGCGGGGTTGGAAACGCCACCGTCTACCGGCAGTTCCCCACCAAGGACGCCCTCGCCACCGCGTATGTCCAGGGGCGTGCCGACGCCTGGTTTGAGCGGATGCGGCAGTCCGCTGATGAGCAACACGACCCCCGGGAGAAGCTCCTTGCCGTGTTTGGGGTGCTGGCTGCCGACTGCGCCGGCCCAACATACCGCGGCTGCCCCATGCTGAACACGAGCACCGAGTTTCCGCTCGGCCAGCACCCGGCCCACATCGCAGCTGTGGGCCACAAGCAGCAGGTGCGCGACTGGTTCAGCTCGCTGGCGGCCGACGCCGGAGCGGAGTCGCCGGACCAGCTCGCCGAAGAGCTCCTCATCGTCCTCAACGGCGCCTACGCCACGGCGGCAGTGCTCGACGGCGGGACGTACGGCAGGCGCGCCCTGGCCCTTGCGCAGTTGCTCGTCGGGCAGGCCTGCCCGCGCCCCTAAACGGTGGGCACCAAAGCCGCGTGCCGCCGTCGTAAATTCCCGCGTAAAGGATTCGTCAATAAAGGTCCTTTTCGCCGATCCGCCGTTTTGCCCGGTGCTAGCTTCGCAGTGGTCGCGGTGCAAAGGGCAGCGCGGAAAGGCAGAGATGACCACGTTGAGCAGGCCCCCGGCGGATCCTTCCGCGCCCCATGCCCACGGCAGGAAGGCGCTGAAGGACTGGCTGCTGTTCGGGCTGCAGGACAGCAAGGGTACCCACCAGGGCCCCGGCGGCGTGCCCACGCAGCACGAGAAAAAGCATGCATGGTGGCAGGTCATGTGCCTGACCGGTGTGGACTACTTCTCCACCCTGGGCTACCAGCCGGCCATCGCCGCACTGGCCGCCGGTGTCATCTCGCCCCTGGCCACCCTGGTGCTTGTGGCCGTGACCCTGCTCGGCGCCCTGCCGGTGTACCGGCGGGTGGCCGGTGAAAGCCCCCGCGGCGAAGGTTCCATCGCCATGCTGGAACGGCTGCTGCCGCGGTGGGGCGGCAAGCTCCTGGTCCTGGTGCTGCTGGGCTTCGCGGCCACCGACTTCATGATCACCATGACGCTCTCGGCCGCGGACGCCACCGCGCACCTGATCCACAACCCCGTGGCCCCCGGCTGGCTGCAGGGGCAGAACATTCCTATCACCCTGGTCCTGCTCGCCCTGCTGGCTGCCGTGTTCCTGCGGGGCTTCAAGGAAGCGATCGGCGTCGCCGTGGTCCTGGTGGTCCTGTACCTGGGCCTGAACGCCATCGTGGTGGTGGTGACCCTGGGCCAGGTCATCTCGCATCCGGTGGCCATGGGCGACTGGTGGACCAATTTGTGGGTATCGCACGGCAACCCGCTGATGGCGGTGGCCATCGCCCTGCTGGTGTTCCCCAAACTGGCGCTGGGCCTGTCCGGTTTCGAGACCGGCGTCGCCGTCATGCCCCAGGTGAAAGGTGCGGACAACGACACCGAGGACAATCCTGCCGGCCGCATCCGCGGGGCCCGGCGCATGCTCACCACCGCGGCCGTGATCATGAGCGCCTTCCTGCTGACATCGAGCTTCATCACCGTGGTGCTCATCCCGGAGCAGGAGTTCCAGCCGGACGGCCAGGCCAACGGCCGTGCCCTGGCCTACCTGGCTCATGAATACCTGGGTGTGGGCTTCGGCAGCGTGTACGACATCAGCACCATCGCCATCCTCTGGTTCGCCGGGGCGTCCGCCATGGCCGGGCTGCTGAACCTGGTGCCCCGCTACCTGCCGCGCTACGGCATGGCCCCGGGCTGGGCCAAGGCCGTGCGGCCGCTGGTGCTGGTGTTCACCCTGATCGGCTTCCTGATCACGTTCATCTTCAATGCCGACGTCGATGCGCAGGGCGGTGCGTACGCCACCGGCGTCCTGGTGCTGATGACCTCCGCCGCGGTGGCTGTGACCCTCTCGGCCCGCCGGAAAGGGCAGCGGAACCTCACCGCGGGCTTCGGCGCGATTTCGGTGGTGTTCGCCTACACCACGGTGGCCAACATCTTTGAACGGCCCGAGGGCATCCGGATCGCCGCCATCTTCATCCTCGGCATCATCGTCATCTCGCTGCTGTCCCGGGTCCGCCGCTCCTTCGAGCTGCATGCCACCCGGGTGCACCTGGACCAGCAGGCCCTGGAGTTCATGTCCAGCACCCTGGACGGGCCCATCGCGATCATCGCGCACGAACCGCTGCGGCTGTCCCCGGAGGCCTACCGGGACAAGCTGGAGTCAGCCATCGAGGTCAGCCACCTCCCGCTGGCGGGGGACGCCCTGTTCCTCGAGGTCATCGTGGACGACTCCTCGGACTTCGAAACCGAACTGCATGTCCGCGGCATCAACCGGCACGGGTACCACATCCTGGAGGTCCACGGCCCGGTGGTTCCCAACACCATCGCCTCCGTGCTGCTCCACATCCGCGACGTCACCGGCCTGATGCCGCACATCTACTTCCGCTGGACGGAGGGGAACCCCATCACCAACCTGGTCCGGTTCCTGTTCCTGGGCGAGGGCGAGATCGCCCCGGTCACCAGGGAGGTTCTCCGCGAGGCCGTCCCGGACGTCACCCAGCGGCCGTGGGTCCACGTCGGCTGATGTGCGGCTGGCTGATGTGCGCCACCGAGGCGGCAACCCGGGCTGCGTCCGCCAGGCTGGAAGGGCGGTGTGCGCGGAAGGCGGCCTCGGCGTCGTCCTCCCAGACGCCTGACGCCAGCACCACAACGTGCACCATGTCGCCGTAGGAGTCGTTGCAGGCCAGGACGTCGCCGGGCACCCGGTGCGCCTCCGGGCCGGCTGACGGCCAGGGCTGGAAGACCACCCACCAGCCCTCGCCGTCCTGGTCGGGGAACAGGTAGCCGCTGGCAGGCTGCAGGGCGCGGCCGTTCAGCCCCCGGCCGCCGTAGCCCTCCACGGCCTCGGCTGCCGCGGCGAACTTCACCCTGCCGCGGTCCTCGGGCGACTCATCCCACCGCATCCTGCGCCCCCTGGCTTCCTCACAATTTCCTGCCTTAATGAAAGGTCTTGAGGGGCCCGTCCGGGGCGCGGGCGGCCGTTTTTTGACGCATTATTTACGGGCCGCTGCGCCCCCCCGGCCCCACGCCGCGGGATGAGGGGGAGCGGGCCGGCACCATAATGGGACCCATGGAGAGCCCCGTAACCATCCGCCCCATGTGCCCCGAGGACTGGGACGCCGTACACGCCATCTACGCCGCCGGCATTGCCACAGGGGAGGCGACTTTCGAGAGTGAACCGCCCACCTGGGAAGCGTTCGACGCCGTGCGGCTGCCCGAGCACAGGCTGGTCGCCGAGGATGCGGGGCGGGTTTCGGGCTGGGCCGCGGTGTCCCGCGTTTCGTCCCGGGAGGTGTACCGGGGCCTGGTGGAGCACTCCATCTACGTGGCGCCGCAGGCACAGGGCCGGGGCGTGGGCAGGCTGCTCCTGGGCGCCCTGGTGGAGTCGACGGAGGCCGCGGGCATCTGGACCATCCAGTCCAGCATTTTCCCGGAGAACACGGCCAGCCTGGCGCTGCACCGGAAGCTGGGCTTCCGGGTGGTGGGGACCAGGGAGCGGATTGCGCGGATCAGTACCGGCCCCAAAGCGGGGCACTGGCAGGACACGCTGCTGCTGGAACGCCGCAGCGCCGTGGCCGGGACCGGGTAGCTGCCTTATCCAGTGTGGCTCTTTCAACTTCTTGTCCGGGGCCATAGGACCCTGTCCTGATCGTGCGCCCGCGCCTAGGGTCATGGGGACACGCGTCCTCGAGTACAGTTTGGAGCCCATAATGCAGTTCCCCGCAGTTTGGCGTCGCAGTGCGGCCACGTTCGCCGCCGCCACAGCCCTCATCCTCTCCGGCGCATCAGCTCCTGCCTTCGCCGCGCAGCAGCCCGTCAAATATGTCAACCTTGGGGACTCCTACTCGGCCGGGTGGGGCTCGTTGGCGCCAACCGCCGTCGGGAACCCGGTATACCTCAGCCCCGAATACGGCGGCCCGACCTGCCTGCACGGCGGTCCTGACGACGTGACGCTCTTCGACCAGCTGCATTCGGTGGCCCCCACCGGCGACTATGCGTGTGCGGGCGCACTTGTGGGAGATCCAAACTCCACCGCCGGAGTTCCAGCCGGGGGTATTCCCACCATCGTCCAGCAGGCGGCTGAGGCGTCCCGTGATGGTGCGCTCAACAGCACCACAGGACTGGTGACCCTCACCGCCGGCGGCAACGACGTCAACTTCGGCCAGATCATCGGAGCGTGTGCTGCAGACCCGTCACCGACGGCCGTCGGCTGCCGGGAGGCCGTAGCCTATGGAGTCCAGCTTGCTAACGGCGTCGACGTGGCTGGAACGGTCGCAAAAATTCGCGGGTACGCAGCAAATGCCAAAATCGCCTGGCTCGGGTACCCCCAGCTCTTTGCGACGGCCGGGGAATCCACCACAGTCATAGCAGGCGGCGGTGTCATGTCCGCAGCGGCCGCAGCGGTGTTCGACAAGGGCACGGACCAGCTCAACGCCGTCCTCGCGGGTAAGACACGGAGCGCCGGCGCGCAGTTCGTGGACGTCACCCCCAAATTCAACGGCCACGAAATCGGTTCCGCCGACTCCTGGTTCAACCTCGGCCAGTACACGCAGTTCAACTTCCACCCCACCGCCGACGGATATACACAGGGCTACTACCCGGCCATGGTCAGCGCGATCAAACCTGCACAGCTCGTGAAGGGCTGAGCCGTACCCTGGGCAGGGACATGCTGGAACGCCGCAGCGCCGTGGCCGGTACCGAGTAACTCTTACCGCGAGGGGAGGGTCAGGATCTCGGCGCCGTCCTCGGTGATGGCGATGGTGTGCTCGGTGTGGGCCGTCCGGCAGCCGGTGGCGCTCCTCAGGGTCCAGCCGTCGTCGTCCGTCACCAGCTCCGCTGTGTCCGCCATGATCCACGGTTCCAGCGCCAGCAGCAGCCCGGGCCTCAGTTTGAAGCCGCGGCCGGGCCGGCCCATGTTGGGGACATGCGGGTCCTGGTGCATGGTGGAGCCGATGCCGTGGCCGCCGAACTGGGTGTTGATGGGGTAGCCGGCGTCGGTAAGGACCCGGCCGATGGCATAGGCGACGTCGCCGATCTTGGCGGCCGGCCCGGCGGCGGCGATCCCCGCGGCCAGGGCCCGTTCCGTGGCTTCGATCATGGCAACGCTCTCCGCCGGACGTGACTCACCGACGATGAAGCTGATGGCAGCGTCGGAGGCAATCCCGTCCTTGACGACGGCGAGGTCCAGGGTGAGCAGGTCCCCGTCGGCCAGGTCATAGTTGTGGGGGAGTCCGTGCAGCACGGCATCGTTGACGCCGGTGCAGATGTAGTGGCCGAACGGGCCGCGGCCGAACGACGGCGCGTAGTCCACGTAGCAGGATTCGGCCCCGGCCTCGGTGATCATCTCCTTGGTCCACTGGTCGATGTCCAGAAGGTTGGTGCCCACGGTGGCGCGGCTCTTCATGGCCTGCAGGATGTCCGCCACCAGGGCGCCGGTGACGCGTGCGCGGGCCACTTCGGCAGGGTTCAGGATCTCGATCATGGGGCGCCCTTCGTGTCCGGTAAAGCCTACGGGCCATCCTATTTCCCGTATCCCGGCCGATTGCAAGGAACGGTGCCGACCTGCGGGATTATTGCGGGATTGGAATGGGGCCCCCGTGCCCGGCACCCTGCATTGCAGCCCGGGCGGGGTGTTGGGACCCTGCTGATGGGGCTAGCCTGTAAGTGGGTTGACATGTTCGTTCGCTTTCGCAGGTACCCGTTTCAGGTAACTGTTCTCCTTTTCGCGGTGGGCCAGAGTGGCAAAGCAGGAGACTAACAAGTGCCTTTGGGGTTTCAAGGGCGAGTGAACGGAACGAGTATGGCCACTGGCTATCAACCTGGTTTGGCGTCGTCTTCCTCGGGGAGCGTATACGTCGTGACTGGGGAAGAGCTGGTTGGGCAGGGTCTGCGGGGGCTGTTGTCGGCCAATGGGTTCAACGTTGCCGGTGAATCGGGGTCTGTCCGCCAGGCGGCGCGGCGGATCCCTGCGATACGTCCGGATCTGGCCATCATCGACGATGACCTTCCAGATGGCTCCGGTGCGGGGCTTTGCCGGACTATCGCAGCCGCTGATCCCACCATCCGGTGCGTGCTGATGACGGGTGAAACTGACGAAGCGGTTCTTATTGGCGCGATTCTGGCCGGTGCCTGGGGGTGTTTGTCCCAGCAGGACGACAATGAGGAGCAGCTGAGGCTGATCCGGCGGGCCATGCACGGGTACACAGCCTTCAGCCGCCGTTTCCAGACCGGCATCCTGGCTCCGATCCAGGCCGACGGGATGAATGGGCCCGACGGCCGGCTGGGGATGCTTTCCAAACAGGAAATGAAGGTGGCTGTGGGGGTTGCCCGCGGGCTGGCCAACGCACAGATCGGCCAGGAATTGTCTCTGGCCGAAAAGACCGTGAAAAACATGGTCTCATCGGTGCTGATGAAATTCGACATGTCGCGCAGGACCGAGGTGGCGGTATTCGTCTCCGGGGAACTTGAGGAGACAGGAGACCTCGCCCGGGAGTACCGGCGCAGTCGTGACCCGGACCTGATCGCGGAAGTCACCGCGGCGCTGGTTATCTGCACCAGCGAGGCGGGCAGGATACCGCCGTCCAACAAGGTGCTGCTCCTGGACGCCATGCGGCTTGCTGATGCTTTGGCGGTTGCCCGTCCCCGCCCGGCAAAACGCCTGCAGGAACGACCAATGAAACTCAAAGGCCCCGATGACCGGATTCCGGGACCTTCAAATACCCGCGCCCCAGACAGGGCGCCCGGGCCCACCCGGCACTAACGGTCTGGGGCGTTGTCCCCCTTAGCGCTGATCTGGGGGGCGTTAAGGAGGGTGGTCAGTTGTCACCGGAGCGGCCGTGGGCCAGGCCCGTGGGGAATCCGATGAGCAGCGGCTCGGGGGTGCCGCAGCATCCTCCGGACGTTTCTGCCACGAATCCGGCAGAAGCGGCAGCGGGGACGTCGCAGCTGGTGCCGATGTCCGAGGAACAGACCCCGGTCTCCGGCAGCTCGAGTTGCACGGTGTCGGCTGCTTCCCGGTCCCCGGCCAGGGCAGCCGCGACGGACCGGACCTGTTCGTAGCCGGTGGCCAGCAGGAAGGTGGGCGCGCGCCCGTATGACTTCATCCCAACGATGTAGAAGTCCTGTTCAGGGTGGGACAACATTGCTGCACCGTGTGGTTCCACCGTTCCGCAGGAGTGGAATTCCGGGTCGATCAGGGGTCCGAGTCTGCGCGGGGCCTCCACGCCCGGGTCCAGTTCCAGCCGCAGCTCCTGGAGGATCTTCAGGTCGGGCCGGAACCCCGTGGCCGGAACCACCACATCGGCCTGGAGGGTCCGGCCGTCCGTGGCGGTCAAGGTGACCGGGCCGGCGTCGGCTGCCTCGATGGAGGCGATACCGAAGCCGGTGTGCAGTTCCACCCCGCCGGATTCGACGAGGGTACGCAGCCGGCTGCCCAGCCGGCCGCGGGCGGCGAGCCCGTCGGCGTCGCCGCCGCCGTAGACCTTGGCTGCCGACGTGCCGCGGATGGCCCAGATGATCCTGGTGCCGGGTTCCTGGGTGGCAAGGTCTGCGAGGTTGATCAGGGTGTTGGCGGCAGAGTGGCCGGAACCGATCACGACGGCGGTGCGTCCGGCAAAGCCTGCGCGCCCTCGGCCCAGCACGTCCGGCAGGGGGGAAGAGATGTGGGCAGCGGCGGCGGCTTCACCGACGGCGGGCAGTCCCGAGGTTCCGAGCGGGTTGGGGGTGGACCAGGTGCCGGAGGCGTCGATGACCGCGGCGGCCTGGTAGTCGCGGACGTCGCCGTCGGCGTGTTCCACCCGGACCACGAAGGGGGTGCTGTTCCTGTTGCGGCTGTGTGTTTTGTCCATGCCCTGGCGGGTCACCGCGATGACGCGGGCGCCGGTATGGAGGCGGGACGCGATGGCCGGCAGCGCGGCGAGCGGGGTGAGGTACCGGTCGATGAGGTCCCCGCCGGTGGGCAATGCCGCGGGCTCGGGTGCCGTCCAGCCTGTTTCGGAAAGCAGGCGCACGGCTGCGGCGTCGGTGTTGTACTGCCACGGGGAGAAGAGCCGGATGTGCCGCCACTGCCCGATCGCCGCGGCCGGGGCCGGGCCGGCTTCGAGGATGAGGGGTTCCAGGCCGCGTTCCAGCAGGTGCGCCGCGGCGGCGAGGCCGATGGGGCCCGCGCCGATGACCACAACGGGGAGGGTGTTGGTACCAGCCATGAGGGTCCTGCTTTCTACGGTCCGGGGGTTACTGGGCGGGGGTGAGGGAGGCGATGAGGCCTTCGATGCGGCCCTTGATCTCATCGCGGATGGGGCGGACGGCGTCGATGCCCTGGCCGTCGGGGTCTTCGAGTTCCCAGTCCTCGTAGCGCTTCCCCGGGAAGATCGGGCAGGTGTCGCCGCAGCCCATGGTGATGACGACGTCGGATTCCTTGACTGCCTCGGTGGTGAGGACCTTGGGGATCTCGGCGGACATGTCGATGCCGAGTTCGGCCATGGCCTCGACGGCGGCGGGGTTGACCTTGTCGGCGGGCTGGGAACCGGCGGAGCGGACCTCGATGGCGCCCTTGGAGAGGGTGGTCAGGAAGGCGGCGGCCATCTGGGACCGCCCGGCGTTGTGGACGCAGACGAACAGGACGGAGGGCTTCTTGGCGGTTTCGGTGGTCACGGGGTTTCTCCTGGGGGTTCTCGGTGTCAGGCGGAAGGCTGGCTGGCGGTGAAATAGCGGGTGCGGGCCCAGAGGGCCGCGTACACCAGGGCAACGAGGGCGGGGACTTCGATCAGGGGCCCGACGACGCCGGCCAGGGCCTGCCCGGAGGTGACGCCGAAGGTGCCAATCGCCACAGCGATGGCGAGTTCGAAGTTGTTCCCTGCGGCGGTGAAGGCCATGGTGGCGGTCCTGGCGTAGCCGAGGCCCAGCCACTTGCCAACGGCCATGCCGGCGCCGAAAACGGCCACGAAGTAGACCAGCAGCGGCAGCGCGATCCGGACGACGTCGAGCGGGCGGGAGGTGATGGTCCCGCCCTGCAGTGCGAAGAGCAGCGTAATGGTGAAGAGCAGCCCGTACAGCGCCCACGGTCCGAGCTTCGGCAGGAAGGTTCCTTCGTACCAGTCGCGGCCTTTGGCCTTTTCGCCGATCGTGCGGGTGAGGAAGCCTGCGAGCAGCGGGATGCCCAGGAAGACCAGCACGGAAGCGGTGATGGCCCAGAAGGAGAAGTCCGCGCTGGTGGTGGGCAGGCCCAGCCAGGACGGCAGGAGCTGGAGGTAGAACCACCCCAGGGCGCCGAACGCGATGACCTGGAAGACCGAGTTGATGGCCACCAGCACGGCCGCGGCCTCCCGGTCGCCGCAGGCGAGGTCGTTCCAGATCATCACCATGGCGATGCAGCGGGCCAGGCCCACGATGATCAGGCCGGTGCGGTACTCAGGCAGGTCAGGGATGAAGATCCAGGCCAGGGCGAACATGAACGCCGGGGCCAGTACCCAGTTCAGCACCAGCGAAGTGATCATGAGTTTGCGGTCACCGATTACCCCGTGTGCCTGGTCGTAGCGGACCTTCGCAAGCACGGGGTACATCATCACCAGCAGCCCGACGGCGATCGGCAGGGACACCTGGCCGATCTTAACGGCCTCGAGAACCGTGTTCAGGCCCGGGACGAAGGTTCCCAGCAGCAGCCCCAGTGCCATGGCCGCAATGATCCAGACAGGCAGGAACCGGTCCAGGGTGGAGAGTTTGCCCGCGATGGGAGCCGCCGTGTCAAGGCGGGATGTATGGTCAGTCTGGATGCTCACGGAACTCCTGTGGCGCTGGTGTACTGCCTGGGCGGGACTGCTGGAACAACATTGATGTTCGTCGATATGAAGTATCGGCAACCATATCGATGATTGTCAATCTTGTGCATAATGGACGCATGACTTCCCTGCAACTGGCTGAGCCCGCCATCGCCGAGGACTGCTGCGCGCCATCAGGCCGGCCAGCCCTCGAGGTGGAGGAGGCCCAGCGCACGGCCCTTGTGTTCAAGGCGCTGGCCGATCCGAACAGGCTCAGGCTGCTCTCGATTGTCAAGGGCGCCGGAGACGGCGAAGCGTGTGTCTGCGACCTGACCGAACCGCTGGACCTGAGCCAGCCCACAGTGTCCCACCATCTGAAGATCCTGGTGGACGCCGGGTTGCTGCACCGCGAAAAGCGCGGCACCTGGGCGTACTACTCGCTGGTTCCCGGTGCGATCGAGCAGGCGGCCGGCCTCCTGGCCACCCTGTAGAACCGCCCGGCGCCCGTTATGCGGGTTGGGAGCTGTAGGCGGTGAGGGCTGCCAGTTTTTCTTCCCCAACGGGCTCCTCGGGCAGCAGGGGAATGAGGGCCACCCGGTCGGCCAGCGCGTACACCTTTGAAATCTCTTCAAGCTCGCTGGCCGCGCGCGCCTGCAGGAACGGTGACATTGGGTGTGCAGCGGCGATCGAGTTGTTGATGACCCAGGCCCACGGATGGATCCCGGCCCGTTCCAGGTCGTCCTGCAGCTCCTTGGCCTCGAGCACCGGGGTGGTTTCGGCCAGCGTCACCAGGACCACCTTGGTCTGCGCCGGGTCCTGCAGCCGCATAAGGGGTGTCACAAACCCCATGGTGGCTCCCACTTGGCGGGCGATCTCCCGGTGGTACGAGCCCGTGGCGTCCAGGAGCAGCAGCGTGTGGCCGGTAGGGGCGGTGTCGATCACCACGAAGTGCCGGCGGGACTCCTGGACCACCTTGGAGAACTGCCGGAACACCGCAACCTCGTCCGTGCACGGGGACATCAGGTCCTCTGCCAGGGCGGCGCGTCCTTCATCGTCCAGGTTCCGGCCTTTGGTCTCCATGACGTGGGCCCGGTACTCGCGGATTGCGGTTTCGGGATCGATGCGCGAGACGGTCAGGCCCGGGATGGAACCGTGGAGCGTTTCGGCCAGGTGTGCAGCCGGATCGGTGGTGGTGAGGTGGACGGCATGCCCGCGCCTGGCCAGGGCTGCGGCGATGGCCGCGGCAACCGTGGTCTTGCCCACTCCGCCCTTGCCCATGCACATGACCAGGCCGCCGCCGTCGCGCTCCACTTCGTCCACCAGCACGGCAAGCGGGGCATCGCCTGCACCAGGAACGGGCGCTGTGGTTGCCGGCAGTTCGGTGATCGAAGCTGCGGTGAACAAGGATTCAAGCGCGGGAATCCCCACCATGTTCCCCGGCTTCAGCTCCAGGATGTCGCGGGGAAGGCGGGCCACTGTGCCGGGGACCGCGCGGAGGGCAGCGGCTTCCCGGGCGCGCAGCGCCTTGGCCAGCTCTTCATCCCCAGCGGCGTCCGGCAGCACGCCGTTGATCACCACGTAGCCATTGCCGATGCCTATCTGGTTGAGCTCCAGGTAGGTCCGTTCTATCTCGCCCAGCGACGACGCCTGCGCGCGGCTGACCAGCACCAGCCGCGTACGGGCCGGGTCCGTGAGGGCCCGGACTGCTGCGGCGTAGGCCTGTTTGTGCTTCTCGAGGCCCGAGAGGGGGCCCAGGCAGGAGGGATCACCCGTCCCGGCAGCCAGGAAGTCGGTCCATGACCCCGGAAGCTGCAGCAGCCGGATGGTGTGGCCCGTCGGCGCGGTATCGAAAACAATGTGGTGGTACTCGCCGTAGCTGCCGTCGTCGGCAAGCAGGCTTGTGAACTCGTCGAAGGAGGCGATCTCGGTGGTGCACGAACCGGAGAGGCTCTCCGCGATCCCCGCCAGCTCCGCGTCCGGAAGGACCCCGCGGGCCGGGCCAATGATCCGCTCCCGGTAGGCCTCGGCAGCGCGGCAGCGCAGGCCACGGACGTCTTGCCCACGCCGCCCTTGCCCGTGAAGAACAGGAACCGGGGCGCGTCCTGGAGGAACTTCATGGTGTTTCTCCTTCGGTTCCCGACGGGTCGCGGCATGCCGGCCCTGCGATGCTATTGATATCCATCAATGCCTGAAAGAATACCGGCTGACACCCAAGGAAGGCAGGGTCCGATGGCGGTGCCTGACAGCGATCCGGTCAAGGCAGACCTGCTTTGGATCGCGGCCGACTTCCGGCGCATCGTTGTGGGCGCCCCGGCGGATGAGCTGGACCTGCCCTCCAACGGAACGCGGTGGACCAACCGGCAGTTGCTCTTCCACATGGTCCTCGGCCAGAACATTGCGCTCGCCGGGATTCCGCTCCTGGGACTGTTCTCGCGCCTGCCGCCTCCGGCATCCCGGAACTGGAGCCGCCTCCTGGACTCCTGCGCCCGCCCCTATGACTGGGTGAACTGGGCCGGATCCGCCGCCGGAGGCCAGGTCCTGAAGCCGGCCGGCATGCTGGGGATGATGGACCGGACCACGCGGATCCTTGTGAACTGGTACGGCCATGCCGGCACCAGGGCACTGGACCGCGGCATGACCATGCCCGTGCGGTGGGATCCGTACTTCCTGCCCTGGATGAGCCGCCGGGACATCCTGGAGTGGGCGCCCAAGCACTACCGCCACCACCGGGCCCAGTTGAGCCTGACCACGCTTCCGGCCTGAGCGGAAGGGTTCGGTGCACTTCGGCCCAGTTACTCCGGCCGCATCCCGCGTGGGAGCGGGGACACGCCGCTGAGCACGGCGTGTTCACCCAGTGCGGCAGGAGTAACCGGGCGGGAATGCTCGACGGCGGCCCCGTGGACGGCCCGGGGCCGCGGCCGGGCTAGGGAACTGACGGGTCCCCGCCGTCCAGGCCGATGGAACGCCCGTGGGCAAAATGGGCGTTTGCGATCTCGTTGACCTCGCGGACGCTCTTCCCCGGGTTTGCCAGCCGGAGCCACTCGTAGTCCCACTCCTGCATGTCCCGCACACGGCTGATCCGCTTGTGGGCCCGCATTTGGGCGGTGAGTTCCTCGCCGCTGGGCACCCGGGGCGGGGGCGGCGGCCTGAGGGGTTGCGGCGGGGGCTGCGGCATACGGACCGGACGTGCCGGGGCGTTGGCGGAGCGGACAAGTGCCACCGTCAGCGCAACCACCCCCGCCGCAATCAGCAGCACCCACCAGTACTGGATGATGAGCGCCACGATGATGAGGACGAAGAAGGGCGCGCACCCGGTGGAGCCGCCGCCTCCGCTGCGTGACCGACGTCGTTTGGCTGCCATGCTGGTTCCTCTTGCGAAGTGATTGTTAGGCATCCACTTTCGCACCGGGCGGGCGCCGTGTCATGAGTACCCGGTACTCGAATTGGGCTAGTCCGTGATGTCGGTGCTGGTGCTCAGCTCCTGCCACTGGTCCAGCTCGGCGCGCTGGGCATCGGCCACCATGCCGAACGCGCCGAAGGCGTCCGTGCCCAGGACCAGCAGGCCCGGCGGGTTGGGGGAATCGACGACGGCGAGGATCGCCTTGGCTGCCTTGTCCGGGTCCCCGGGCTGGTTGCCGTGGGCCGTGTCGACTTCCTTGCGGCGCTTGCCCGCCGTGTCCGCGTAGTCCCCGATCGCCGTCGCGGACTGGGTGAGCGAGCGGCCCGCGAAGTCGGTGCGGAAGCCCCCGGGCTCGATGGCCGTGACGTTGATGCCCAGCGGCTTCAGTTCGTTGCGCAGCGATCCGGACATGCCCTCCAGCGCCGCCTTGGTGGCCGAGTAGTAGCCGGAACCGGGAGGGGTGATGCGGGCGCCGATGGAGGAGATGTTCAGGATGGTCCCGGACTTGTTGGCGCGCATGCCCGGCACCACGGCCTTGATCATGTCCACGGCGCCGAAGAAGTTGGTGTCGAACAGGCGGCGGATGTCGGCGTCGTCCGCTTCCTCCACGGCGGCGCGGTAGCCGTAGCCGGCGTTGTTCACCAGCACGTCGATGCTGCCGAACTTTTCCTCGGCTGCCTTGACCGCGGCGGCGATCTGCGCCTTGTCCGTGACGTCGAGGGCCAGGGGAAGTGCGCTGTCCGGGAAGCCGGCGGTGATGTCCTGCACCGGGTCAACGTTCCGGGCGGTGACCGCAGCGTTGTGCCCGGACGCGAGCACGGCTTCAGCGAGTGCCCGGCCAAGTCCGGTGGAGCAGCCTGTGATGAGCCACGTTGCCATGGGTTTTCCTTTCGTAGGGGTGTAAGGCGGGGCGGGCACCTAAGCCCGCTGCCGCCGTCGTGCGTGGGCGCTCAGTTCGTGCGCGCCGTAGCTGTTGTCGTCGGGGTTGACGGTGACGCCCGGGGCCACCAGCTGGTCGATGCGGTCCAGCACCTCCGGGGCCAGGACGGTGTCCTCGGCCGGGAGGTAGGACTCCAGCTGCTCCATGGTGCGCGGGCCTACGATGGCGGAGGTGACGCCGGGGTGGTTGATCACGAACGCGATGGCCAGCTCGATGAGGGTCACCCCGGCCCATTCGGCCACCTGCGCAAGCTCCTCCACGATGTCCAGCTTGCGCTGGTTGGCGGGCTGGCTCATGTCGAACCGGGCGCTGGGCCGGGCGCTCGAGGTGGGCCGGGATGCGGAGTCCTTCCGCCACCGTCCGGAGAGCCAGCCGCCCGCCAGCGGACTGTACGTGAGGGTGCCCATCCCGTGGCGCTGCACCGTGGGGAGCACGTCCTCCTCGATGCCGCGGGTCAGGATGGAGTAGGGCGGCTGCTCGGTGACGAACCGCTCCAAATTGCGCTCGCGGGACGCCCATTGGGCTTCGACGATCTGGGAGCCGGAGTAGGAGGAGGAGCCGATGTAGCGCACCTTGCCTTGGCGGACCAGGTCGGTGAGTGCGCCGAGGGTTTCCTCCACGTCGGTGTCCGGGCTGGGCCGGTGCACCTGGTAGAGGTCGATGTGGTCGGTGTTCAGCCGGCGCAGCGAGTCCTCCACCTCCCGCATGATCCACCGGCGTGACCCGCCGCGCTGGTTGGGGTCCTTTTCGTTCATGGGCATGAAGAACTTGGTGGCCAGGAAGACGTCGTCGCGTCTTCCGGCAAGTGCCGCACCGACGATTTCCTCGGAGGCGCCGCCGGAGTACACGTCCGCGGTGTCGATGAAGTTGATGCCGGCGTCCAGGGCGCGGTGGATGATGCGGGTGGCGTCGGCGCGGTCGTCATTGCCCCACGGGCCGAACATCATGGCGCCGAGGCAGAGGGGGCTGACGTGCACGCCGGTGCGGCCAAGGGGGCGGTATTCCATAGCTTTTTCTCCTTTAGGCTTCGGGGATGACCATAGCGAACCGCTCCGGCCGGGCCACATCAGGGTCCGGGCCGCTGCGGATACCGGTATCCAGGGCGTCGATGGCGGCGAGTTCAGCTGCGGACAGCTCGAAACCGAACACGTCGAAGTTCTCCGCGATGCGCACCGGGTTGGTGGACTTGGGAATGGCGGAGCGGCCCTGCTGCAGGTGCCACCGGAGCATTACCTGCGCGGGGGTCTTGCCGTGGGCGTCCGCGACGGCGGCAATCGCCGGGTCCCGCATGACGTTTTTCCGGTTCTCGCCCCAGCCGGGGTAGAACGTGATCCCGCCGATGGGTGACCATGCCTGGGTGAGGATGCCGTGTTCGGCGTCGGCCGCCTGGACGTTCCGCTGGGCGAAGTAGGGGTGCAGTTCGATCTGGTTGACGGCGGGGACAACGTCCGTTTCCGCCAGCAGTTGGGTGAGGTGGTGCGGCATGAAGTTGCTGACGCCGATGGCCCGCACCCGCCCGTCCTTGAGCAGGGTTTCCAGGGCCTTGTATGCGGCGATGGTCTTGTCGAACCGGTCCGGCGCGGGCTGGTGCAGGATGAGCAGGTCCAGCTGCTCCACGCCCAGCTTGCCCACCGCCTTGTCCCAGGCGTGCAGCGCCTCGTCGTAGCCGTAGTCGCTGACCCAGACTTTCGTCTCGATGAAGACCTCTTCGCGCGGCAGCCCGGAGCGGCGGATGCCTTCGCCCACCTCGCGCTCGTTGCCGTAGGCGGCGGCGGTGTCGATGTGCCGGTAGCCTACCTCGAGCGCGGTCTGGACGGCCGCCGTCGTCTCTTCCGGGGGACTTTGGAAGACGCCCAGGCCGAGCGCGGGCAGTGTGATTCCGTTGTTGAGCGTGAGTTCCATGCCTCCACGCTATTTCGGTACGCGGGATTGTGGGAGGGCTTGCCAGTCCCTCCTTCGCTGTCCACCCGGGGCGTAGCGTGGGTGCCATGACGAACAGCGACGACGTGCGGAAGTTCCTGGCCTCCCGCCGCGCCAGGCTCACACCCGATGAAGCCGGGCTGCCCGCGTACGGCGGCAACCGGCGCGTGAAGGGCCTGCGCCGGGAGGAGGTGGCCATGCTCGCCGGGATGAGCATTGATTACTACATCCGGCTGGAGCGGGGAAACCTGTCCGGAGCTTCGGACAGTGTGCTGGAGGCTTTGGCACGGGCCCTGCAGTTGGACGACGCCGAGACGGCCCACCTTTTCGACCTGGCGCGCGCGTCCACGGCTGCCCCGAGGGTGCGGCGCAAGCGCAGCCCGCAGACGGTGCGGCCCAGCGTGCAGCGGGTGATCGATGCGATTACCTCGGCGCCGGCCTGGGTCCGCAACGACCGCGGCGACGTGCTGGCTTCCAACGAGCTGGGCCGGGCCCTGTACCTGGAGATGATGCTCGACGGCGGCACCCCGCCCAACAGCGCGAGGTTCACCTTCCTGAGCCCGAAGGCGAGGGAGTTCTTCGCCGACTGGGAGCGCGCCGCGGACGACATCGTGGCCGTGCTGCGGTCCACTGCGGGCAAGAACCCGTACGACAAGGACCTCTCGGACCTGATCGGCGAACTCTCCACCCGCAGCGAGGAGTTCCGCGTCCGCTGGGCCCGGCACGACGTGAAGTACCACCGCACCGGCCGCAAGCGGCTCCATCATTCCATCGTGGGGGACCTGGACCTGACCTATGAGGCGATGGAGCTTCCTGCGGATCCCGGGCTGCGCATCAACATCTATACGGCCGAGCCGGGCTCGCCGTCAGAGGACGCACTGAAGGTCCTCGCCAGTTGGGTGGCCACGCAGCGGGCTTTGGGGGCAGCGCCCGAGCTGCCGGCGTCTGACGTGGCGGCGCAGGAGACCTGAACCGCTTCCGCGCTGCGCCCATTCGTTTTCGACGCGCGTATTCCCTGCCGCTGCGCAGATTCCGGCCGCGCTAGGGAATTTGCGCGTCGGAGGTGGTTTTGCGCGTCGTAATGGAACCACAGAAGCAGAAATTCCCCGAGGCCTCCGCTCACACCAGCGGCGCATCCTCGTTCAGCCACGCGATTGCCTCGTCCATGGAGGTGAAGTATCGGGTGGGATGGGCCGGCTTGTGCCGTCCCATATAGAAGTCGGCCAGTGTTTGGTCTACGGGGGATGTGCCTACCACCGCCGCGCACTTCACCGGCCAGGTGCCGGCGAAGGCCGTCAGGGCGCCCTGGTCAATCCATTCCAAGCCTGTCATTTCGACCAGCATCGGAAGGGCGCGGCCCCCGCTGAGGGCCCGGGCCCGGTGCATCAGCGCCCTGGCATCCCGCTCCGTGACCACGTCCCCGGGCGACCACTTCAGGTGGAGCAAGCCGCCGGAGAGCTCGATGGTTCCGGTGACGTCCTCATCCTCTGCGGCATTCATGCCTTCTACTGTGATGGCTTTTCAGTAGGAGCGCCACCGGTGAGGCGCCCAAGCGTATGACGGCGGTCTGCATGCAACGAGGGGTGAAGTCGGCTCGGTCGGATCACCGCCTGCGGGGGCCGACGCATGGCGGGCCAGAGGGTGGCTTCACCGAACGGGTTGCCGGACACCGCTGCTGAGGTTCAGTCCCGACGCGCAAATTCCTGAACGCCACCCACATAAGCGCCGCGCGCGGCAGATGGTGCGTCACAAGGGATTTTGCGGGTCGAGAACAGCGGAACGCGTACGACGCCGGCCCACCCCCGCCGCCGCGAGCTTCCGTTCCAGCGTTCCAGCCGCAGCGAGCTCCGCCCAGTCCCACCGCTCCACGCGGAATCCCAAAGAACGAAGTCGGTTTTCGCGTTTCTTCTCAGCCAGGACTGCCTCGGATGTGGTCCTGCCCTTGAGGAACTCGGGTTTGACGTACTTCTCCTCACCGTCGAACTCGCCAATGATCCGCGACTCCTTCCAGTAGAAATCCGAGTACCCCACCAGGCCGGCGGCGTCCGTGAAGCGCTGCTGGAGGAGTGGGGGTTCGAAGCCGGCCACGTGGATCAGTGCGCGGCTCCAGGATTCGCCGGCCGAAGCAGACGCGGGATCGGCAAAAGCGATGGCGGCCCGGATCCGTCGCGCCGCCGCAGCGGAGTAGATGTTCCCGATGCCCGCCTCCAGTTCAGCCTTGGTCAGGGCAGGCAATTGACGGGCCAGGTCCGGCCGGAGCACGTGGTCCAGCGGTGCCATGGCTTCGGCGAAGGGGCTGAATGCGGCCAGGTCCAGGACAGTCCGGACGCGGTCGGTGACCAGCAGCCCCTCCACGCAGCACGCCCTCAGGCCCGACCGGGCAGCGAAGTGGCGGCTGACTCCGGCACGTGACCTCCCGCCGTCGTTCTTCAACGTGAGGGCCTGAACCGGGTGGTTCTGGCCGATGAACGGGATGTCCCACACGCTGGCTGAGGAGTGTCTGGCGAAAATTGTGGTTTTCTCAAACGTTTCCGCGGCGGCCTGGACCCTGACGCGGTACTGCTGCCAAGGCTTCAGGTCCCGCCACGCTGGTCCGTCGACATACACGCCGTGCCGGACCCGCACGAGGGTGCCGGACCGCACGCGCTTGGCCAGATCGTTGGCGCTGAGCCCGTGCAGAATGCGGTCCCGCGAAAGCAGGAACGGCGGGAGTTCGGTCATGTATCAACGGTGGCGTGCAGAGCGCATCACCGGAACGGCAGTCCGGGGTTATGTGGATAAGCGGCTTACCCTGTTGGCCAGTCGTACCGTCCCCCATCAGGGACGCGCATTTGCCCCGCTGACGCGCACGCTCCATGTGGGCCGCGGGAGGGAGCGCCCGCGTCGAGGATGAATCCGCGCGTCGAAAACCCGAGCCGGAGCGGCTGCTTTCTCCCCTAGGCGCCGGCGCGGCCCATCCGCTGCTTGGCGGTGTTGGTTCCTGCGCCGATTGGGACATGTGTCGTTGCCTTGGCGAGCCCAAAGACCGGCATTCCGCTGTAGACGACCTCGATGCCGGTGGCCGGCACCTGGTATGTCTCGTGCCAAACGCCGACGTCTCCGCTCCCGGCAAGCTCCTTCATGAAGCGGCGCCAGGGCTCAAGATGAGGGGCGTCCCGGTCCGCCGCAAACTTCCGCAGGTGCTCCGGACTCTCCCAGTAGCTGACCAACATGGTGGTGCGCCCCGCCCACTGGTGGTAGCCGAGCATTCCCGCTTCGGGGACCGTGGCCAGGTGCTGGAGCATGCGCCCCATGGCGGCACCGACCCTGCCTACGGTTCCGATCTTCCACCACCGGTTGGCCCGCATGCCGATCAGGAAGACCGTTACGGATTCCCGTGCGGGGTCGGCGGTGTACCGGCCCGGAAATACCTTCTGCGCCATGGGAACTCCCTCGCTTGATCGTTTCATAACACTGTTACAAAACAAGGTTATGAAACAATGGGGTCCATGGCAAGACCTGTTGTGCATAACGATTCCCTGAGGCGGGACCTGTTGGACGTCACCGCCGAGTTGGTGGACCGCAGTGGTCCCGCGCGGCTGACGCTGCGGGACGTGGCCGCCGCGGCAAGGACGTCCACCACGGCTGTGTACTCACTGTTCGGCGGAAAAGCCCAGCTCCTGACAGCAGTGGTGGAGGACGGGTTCCGCTCCTTCGGCGATTCGCAGCGGGCAGCAGCCGGCGGCGGCCTCCAGGGGCTCGGGGACGCCTACCGGGCCTGGGCACTCCAGCACCCGGCCCTCTACCGCCTGATGTTCGGCGGCGCTTTGGCCGCGTACGTCGATTGCCAGCCAGACCCCGACGCGGCCATGGATGCCATGCAGCCACTGAAGGACGCGGTCGCTTCTGCACAGTCCGCCGGCACCCTGCGTGAGGCACCCGTGGACCTGATCGCGGCCGCCATCTGGGGCCAGGTCCACGGCCTTGTGAGTCTTGAGTTGGCGCAGGTTGGACCGCCCGGGGCCGATTGGGCCGGGGTGTACATGCAGGCCCTGGACGCCGTCGGGCGCGGATGGGCTGCCTGACGGTTCCGGTCGTCAGCGCCCGCAGCTCCAGATCCAACCAGGGAAAGCACGACGGCGGGGCGCGCCAGTAAGAGCCGCGGCATGGATTATTTGGTGACGCTGAAGGAATCTGTGAAGGAGTATCCGGCCGCGGGCACGAATTTCACGTCCATCCGCGAGCCTGTCACCTGGACGTCCAGCGTCCCGAGCGCCGGGTCTGCGTTGCTGCCGGACCAAGCAGTGAAGTAGGGCTTTTCCTCGTCCTTGGTGTTGATGGCCCTGATGTTCCTGCCACCCAACCCGGAAGTGACGAACACAGTGCCCTTGCCCTTGATGAGTGAGTCATCCGTATCAGCCATGCATTCCTTCCTGGCTGATATTTGGCGGCAGCTAACACTCGTGGCCAGCTGATTGGTCCGTTGGTAAACGTGTTCGTGGCCGTTCAGGACCAGATCCACCTTCTTCCGGATCAGCATGTCGGTCAGCTCGCGCCCGGCGTCGCAGCTATAGCGCCCGATGCTGAAGCAAGGGGTGTGCATGCCCACCACAGTCCAAGGAATCTTCGCGTCCCGGGCGCCGTCGATAGCGCCCTCGGTCCACTGCCAGCGGGCACTGCCCTCTGAGTAGTCCAGTTCATCACCGTCTTTGAATGGAATCCCCGGAGAGACCAAAATCAGCCTGACAAGGGGTTCTTCCTGGGGCAGGTCCACGTACCACTGCTTGGCATACTCACCCTGGAGACCCTGCAGCTTGTTCGGCAGGCACTGCGCGAAGTTCTCAATGTCGCCTTGCAGGCCGTCGCTTTCGTGATTGCCGGCGACGAGCTGATATGGAAAGTACGGGCCAAGCTTGTTGGTGACCATGTCACAGAACTCCTGCTCCGGAACGTCGGAATAGGACATGTCGCCGAGGTGGAGGTTGAAATCGGGACCAAGGTCTTTAATGGTGTCGAGCACGGACTCGGCGCCCTCTTCGATGCCGGTGTCGCCGGCGGCAGTGAAATGCACGGTCCTGGCGTCTGTGATTCTTGGAATATCCGGCGCCGGCGGTTTCGACTCGCACCCGGCGATACCGGTACACACCAGCAGTGCCAGGAGAATCGACGCTGAACCCTTTCGTGCCGGCATGCGGTCCTCCCTTTTGCGGCGCTCCTCTGCCTGATGCGCCCCTCCGGCTGTGCTTTGGCCGGGTGAAACCAACCTATTGAGCCGCCGCGGACGGATCAATAGGGATTCCCGCAGGATTATCCGCCGCATGCGGCCCAAGCCGCCCCGAGAGGAGGGCGGCGCGGCGCAGGCAGGCGTCAAGGAGGCGAGCACGACGTCGGCCGGCTGGCTCAGGCGGTGAAAAAGCCCCTGAGCTGGGTGGCGATGGCGGCGGCGGAAACCTGGTGGGTCTGGCCGTCGAGGACGCGGTGCTCGCTGCCGGGAACGGCGGCCGCGATGGTCTGTTGCCCCTGCGCCATGGGGTCTGCGGCTTTTCCGCCCACCATGACCAGGGTGGGCACGGTGATGGTGCGGAGCCGGTCCACGGGGGCCACGAAGTTGTTGGTCACCCAGGTTTCGTAGGGCAACGTGTTCGCCGCCGCCGTCTGCTTCTTCCACACCCCCGGCATGAGGCGCAGCATGTAAGGAAGGAACGCCGGCGCCCCCACCATCTTGACCAGGAAGTAGGACACGGCGCTGCCGCGCTTGCCGTCCCGCAGCAGGGCCTCGAGGTGTTCGCGGTGGCTCCCCGGTGTCCCGTCGGCGCCCTGGACACCGGTGTAGGGCGCCTCATACGTGGCCAGGCCGCGCATTGGAACTCCCGCCGCGGCAGCCTCGAGGGCCAGCGCGGCGCCCGAAGAGATCCCGTAGACATAAGGATTCCCGCCGGCCTCGTTCAGCACGGCCTGGAGGTCCTCGATTTCCCGCTCGGTAGCGTACGGCAGGGTCTCGCCGCTGTCCCCGCGCCCGCGCCGGTCGTAAAAGTACACCGTGAAGGCATCCTTCAGTTCATTCGCCAGGGCGCGGGAGGGCCCGAAGTTGCGGCCGCAGAAGGCTCCGTCCACCAGGACCAGGCTGGGTCCCGTCCCCATCCGCTCCACGCTGAGGGAGGTGCCGTCGGGCGACAGAACGCTGACGACGGTGCCGGTTTCCTGGGTCTTGGTCATCGCAATGCTCCATTCAGAGGCGGTTCATGTAGGTGCATCAAGGGTGTCGGGTCAGGCTAGCGGGTTAGGCCGCCAGATGGAACGTGTCCGCGAAGCGGTGCAGGAGGTTCCCTTGTCCGCTCAGCACCTGGACCACGCCGCTCTCGATGGCGCGGTCGGGGGCGAGTTCGCCGGCGATAAGCCGCCGGATGCCCGGTCCGCTGGCGAACGCGAGGTCGGCCGCGCCGTCGCCACGCCGGACGTCCAGGCTGGGGCCATCCACCCGGATCAGGAGCTCGGTGGAACCGAAGTGCGCCGCGTAGGCGGTGGCCGGCAGGGTGGCGGCCACGTCCGGCCGGAAGGTGGTGCGCAGGTCCATGGTCATTGAGTCGGGGGTGATGATTTGCTCCTCGCGGGGATCGCCCATGGCCTTGAAACCCCAGGCGCCCAGGGCGAGGATCACGGGTTCAAGCTCGCGGCCGTACGGCGTCAGTTCGTAGACGATCACCCGGGAGCGGGGAGCCCGCCGGATGACGCCGGCGGCCTGGAGCTCCTTGAGCCGCGCGGCCAGGATGTTGGTGGGGATGCGGGGGAGCCCGGCGGCGAGCTCCCCGTAGCGGCGCGGCCCCACCAGCAGGTCGCGGACAATCAGGAGGGCCCACCGCTCGCCAACGATCTCCATGGCCTGCGTAATCCCGGAGTACTGCCCGTAGTCGCGTGCGGCCATGGACCTCAGGCCTGCTGGTTCATGAAGGCTTCGGGTCCCTGTTGCGCGGCCGCCGGGTCCATGTAGCCGAATTCCAGGATGTTGCCGTCCGGGTCCGTGAGCTGGCGCTGGTACATGAAGCCGTAGTCGGAGGCGGGCTGCGCTTCGGAGCCGCCGGCCGCGAAGCCGTTGGCCACGGTGGAGTCCACTGCATCCCGGCTGTCCAGGAAGATCGCGGTGGTGGCCGATACCGTGGCGGATGGGTCGCCGATGGGACGCTCGCTGAAGGTCTGGAAGTACTCGCGGACCAGGAGCATGAAGTAACTGTGGTCTTCCTCCACCACCACGCAGGCCGCGTTGTGGTCCGTGAAGAGGGGGTTGATGGTGAACCCTACCGCCGTGTAGAACGCCTTGGCGCGCTCCAGGTCGGTCACCGGCAGGTTGACGAACATTGCGGTCATCATGGTCTCTTTTCCAAGGGGTTGGTGCGGATAAGGCTGATACTTGCAAAAAACAAGTGGACCGTCAATACCCGAGTTATCCGCCCGAGCTTCGCACCGATGCGGAAACCCGCTCCCGACACGCTTACTCCCTCCCGACGCGCATATTCCATGACGCGACTCGAATGTGGGCCGCGGAGGGGAAGGTGCGCGTCGAAATCGCATTGCCGGCTTGAGGAAGGGGAGTGCGTGTCGAGGATGGATGTGCGGGTCGGAAATGTCGGCCGGACAATGATGGCGACGCGGAGGGGAAGGGGCGGGTCGGAAATGTCGGCCGGACAATGATGGCGACGCGGATACTCCCCGCCGACGCGCATATTCCATGACGCGACTCGAATGTGGGCCGCTGAGGGGAAGGTGCGCGTCGAAAACAGTGGTGCGCGTCGATAAGGAGGGCGGGCCGCGGAGGGCAAGGTGCGGGTCGGAAATGTCGGCCGGACAATGATGGCGGCGCGGATACTCCCCGCCGACGCGCATATTCTTCCGCGCGACTCGAATGTGGGCTGCGGAGGGGAAGGTGCGCGTCGCTAAGGAGGGTGGGCCGCGGAGGGGAAGGTGCGCGTCGAAAACGGCAGCGTACGACGGCGGCACGCGGCCCACGCAGTGCGGCCCACGTACGACGGCGGCCCGCACCTCAGCGGTCAGCCCCGGTCAGTCCGGTGCCAGGGGGAGCGCCAGGGGGAGCGCCAGCCGCATGGTGGTTCCCCCGGGCCCGGTGCGGGCCACCTCTACGGTCCCGCCGGCCGCCGTCGCGATGTCGCGGACCAGGGCCAGGCCAATGCCGAAGCTTCGGCGGCCCCCGTCCCCGTCCAGTCCCGGGGCGCGGACAAACCGGTCAAAAATCCGGCCCGGGTCCACGCCGGTAATCCCGGAGCCGGTATCCGCCACCAGGATCACCGCCCGGGACCCTTCAACAGAGCAACTGATGGCCACCCGGCCGCCGGAAGGAGTGTGGGCCAGCGCGTTGTCCGCCAGTGCCAGGACCGCCCGCCGCAACGAACCGGAATCCACCCGGACCATCGCCGGGCCGCCACTGGAGAACTCCACGGAAACCCCCTGTTGCCGGGCCAGGTCCTGCAGGCTTTCGCTGACGGACCGGGCAGCAGAGGCAGCATCGGCAGGCTCCGCGCCGGCGGAAGGTGCGGACGCCGTCGCGGCCAGGAGCAACTCGTTGACGATCCCCGTCAGCGTGGCGGTGTCCTCCCGGATCCGCGCGAGGGCCTGCGCGGATTCTGACCCCGGCTCGGCTTTGCGCTGGGCCAGCTGGATGCGGGTGTCCAGGATGGCCAGGGGTGTGCGAAGTTCGTGGCTCGCGTCCTGGACAAAGCGCCGCTGCCGGGCCAGGGCCTCGCCGAGGGGCCGGATGGCGCTGCGCGCGCTGACCCACCCCACCACGCCGGCCAGCACAATTCCCGCCAGCCCGGCCAGGATCATCCCCTCGATCAGGTCCCTCGAGTCCAGGTACGTGTAGGCCGGGGAGGAGGGCGCCGAGGGGTGCGCCAGCTTGTTCATCAGGAACACGGTGGCGGCGGCGAGCAGCACCAGCACCAGGACGGCCACCCCGGCACTGATCCGCAGGGCCACCTTGAGCGACGCGCGGCGGAGGGTTTCCCGGTCCGGATCAGCAGGGGAAGGGGCTGCGGTCATGACGGGTCGCCGATCTGGTAGCCCACGCCGTGGACGGTGCGGATCACGGTCCGGGAAATCTTCCGGCGCAGGTGGTGGACGTAGGTGTCGATCACGCCGGGCTGGTCCGTGGACTGGAAGTGCGCGGCGAGCAGTTCATCGCGGGTGAACACCCTGCCGGGCTCGGCCGCGAGCGCCGCCAGGACTTCGGCTTCCTTGGCGGTCAGCGTCACCAGGCCCCCGTACAGGGAGCGGACAGCGCGCGACGCCGGGTCGAACTCCCAGGTGCCGATCCCCACCGGTCCCGCGGGGGTACTGAAGGTCCGGGTCAGGGCGCGCAGGCGCGCAGCCAGCTCGCCGGCGTCGAACGGTTTGGCCATGTAGTCGTTGGCTCCGGCGTCCAGCCCGCGGACCTTCTCGTCGGTTTCGCCCAGCGCCGTGAGGACCAAAATGGGGGTGCCGATGCCCTTGGACCGGAGCGCTGCGATGACGCCCAGGCCGTCCAGGATGGGCAGTCCGCGGTCAATAACCATCACGTCCCAGGGCTGCGTGAGCCCCAGGTGCAGGGCCTCCTGCCCGGTGACCGCCAGCCGGACCCGGTAGTCCGGTTCCAGCAGTTCGGTGATGAGCGGGCCCAGGGCGGGGTCGTCCTCGGCGAGCAGCAGGGAGAGCCGGTCCGCAGGTGTCATGCGGCTATTCTGTCGTGCCGCCGTCCCGGCCGGAGGTGCTGGCTGCCGTGTCGAGCGATGGCGCAGGGTCGGCTCCAAGGTCCGTGCCGTCGTCGTCCGTTGCCTGCTCCGCTGCGGCGCGGCGGTTCCTGCGCCGGTGCTTGAGGTACTCGATGCCCCACGGCACCACGGACACCAGCACCATGAGGATGGCGATCACGTCGATGTTCCTGGCGATGACCTCGTAGTGTCCCAGCCAGGTGCCCAGCAGTGTCACGGACGTGGCCCATGCCAGCGCGCCCACGATGTTCCACAGGGTGAATGCCTTGTGTCCGTAGCGGGCGGTTCCGGCGGTCAGCGGCGCGAAGGTCCTGATGATGGGTACGAAGCGGGCCAGGACGATCGCGGCGCCGCCGTGCCGGTGGAAGAAGTTCTCGGTGGCGGTGAGGTGGGCGGTCTTGAGCACCTTGGCGTCGTCCTTGAACCAACGGCGGCCGAATTTGCGGCCCAGGAGGAAGCCCACCTGGTCGCCGGCCACCGCGGCGGCCGTGACCACGCCGATCAGGACGGGCAGGGTGAGGTTCAGTTGCTGGTGCAGGAGCCCGGCGGTGAACAGCAGCGAGTCGCCGGGCAGGAACGGGAACAGGACGCCGGATTCGATGAAGACCATCACGGCGATGACTCCCAGCGCGGCGGGGCCGAATCCTTCCAGGAGGCTGGCCGGGTCCAGCAGGGACGGGGAACCGCTGGCGGTGGCGACGCCGGAAATGGCGTGGGCGGCGAGGATGGTGTGCACGGGGGTCCTTAGTGTCGGCTGGCAGGGGCGGTAAGCGCTGCGGGCAGGCGGTCCAGGAGCCGGGGGCCAAAGCGGTTCCAGAGTCCGGCGAGCAGGACCACCGCGGCGCCTGCCGCCAGGAAGGAGGCAATCACATCGGTGGGGTAGTGCACCCCTACATATACCCGCGACCACGCAACAATCACGGGCAAGGCGGCGCCGGCTGCGGCCACGGGCTTGGACCAGCGGGTGCCGCGGCTCAGGAAGTACACCGCGAAGGCCAGGGCAACGGCGAAGGAAACATGGCCGCTGGGGAAGCTGTTGGAGCCGGTTTCCGGGGCCAAGGGATCGTAGAGCAGGCCGGGGTTGGGCCGCTGCCGGGCGATGATGAGCTTGAAGACTTCGCTGGCCACCCAGCCGGAGCAAGCCGTGAGCCCGAACGCGATGGCCTTCGGGAAGTCGCGGCGCACCAGCCAGAGGACCAGGGCGATCGCCGCGATGATGCACACGCCCGCCACGGGAGCGAACAGGACGTTGATCGCCATGGCTATGGCGGTCAGCGCGGCCACGTGGTGCTGGCTGAGGTCCTGGTCCACGTGCAGTTCGGCCGTGGTTTCGCCGGGCGTCAGCTGCACGGTCAGGCCCAGGGCGACGACGGCGGCACACAGCAGCACGCCCAGCAGCACCCAGTGGCGGGGCTGGGGGAGCGCGGGGAACTGGGTGCCGGCAGCTTTGGGAGTTCCGGGGGCGGCTGCAGTCTCTTGGCGGTCACGGGCTGGCTGGTACACGGAAGTCCTTCGGGGGTCCGGCGGTGGACAGGGTTCTGTCCTGGTCTCTGGTTCGATCGTCCCGCACCGTTCCTAAGAAAGGCTTAAGAAACGTGCTCCGCCGGTGGGCACTGGGCCCCGGCCCTGGTCCTGGCGACGCGCATATTCCCTTCCGCGGCGCAGGTTCCGTGGCGAACCGGATATACGGGGTGCGGAGAGGAACCTGCGCGTCGAAATCGCAGCCGCGCGTCGAAATCGGCACCTGCGCGTCGGAACCGCAGCCGCGCGTCGAAATCGGCAGGAACGCACGACGACGGCCCGCACCCTGGGCGGCCACGGCACCAATTCCGGCCCTGGTCCTGGCGACGCGCATATTCCTCTCCGCGGCGCAGGTTCCCTGGCGAACCGGATATACGGGGTGCGGAGAGGAACCTGCGCGTCGAAACTGCAGCCGCGCGTCGAAATCGGCAGGAACGCACGACGACGGCCCGCACCTTGGGCGGCCACGGCACCAATTCCGGCCCTGTCGCTGGCGACGCGCAAATTCCCCTCCGCGGCGCAGGTTCCGTGGCGAACCGGATATACGGGGTGCGGAGAGGAACCTGCGCGTCGAAATTGCAGCCGCGCGTCGAAAAAGCCGGGATCAGTTGGCCACCGTGAACGGAACCACCGTCACCTCGGAATTCGTGGACCCCAGCTTGTTGTCCCGGCACGACGTGCGGAGATGCAGCTTGTGCAAGCCGTTGGCCAGGGTCCTGGTGTCGATCGCGATGGGCGCCGAACCGAAGGACGCCCGCCCGTAGGGGCCGGCGGAATCCCACAGGACGGTTCCGGGGTTGGGCGGATCGGCATGGAAGTCGGGGTCGATCGAGATGAAGGAGTGCGTTGCCGGGAGTGATCCGTTGGGATGGGTGGTCAAGCCAACGGCGGGCGACCAGACACCGGACACCGGGGCGTCCGGAATGGGGACGCTGCGGACCGAGGCCTCGCAGTACCCGGAATGGGTGTACCAGCCCTTGCCGCGCAGGAACGGGTACCGGGCGGCATCGGACCGGGACTTTCCGTTCTGGATATTGGTTTGCCAGTTGAGGCTTGCCCGCATCTCGTTGCCGTTCGGCTCCGGCACGAACGCGCGGAGGTGGACCTCCTGCAGGCCCGAATGACTGAATGCCGAGAGGGGCCGCGAGAATGTCAGCCAGCGCTCGCAGGTTCCACTGCACACAAAGTCGCCGCCGCCCGTGCTGGACGGGCCGGGGCAGGCGAAGTCGGCCGCCGCCGCCCGCAGGTAGCACTTCTGGACCGCGGTTTCGCCGCCGGACGTGAGGAACACCATCGAGACGTAGTTTGCCGTGCCGGGGTTGTCGTGGAGGACCACCCGCACATTCACGGTGAAGTTGCCGGAACTGATGGTCTCGCGCTCGGGAATACAGGCCCCCAGGTGGACGTGGCCGTTGTTGGTGACGGAGTTGTTGGCCTGGTCGGCGTCCGGCATCCACTAGGACTGGGCGTCCACGAATTGCCGGGTTTCCGCGTAGGACGTGCCGTCGGCGGGAGGTGCCCCGATGCACGGTCCGGCTGCGGCCCGGGCGGCGCTGGCGCCCAGGGCGGGCACGGCTACGCCCGTCAAAGCAACGGCAATAAGCAGGGCCAGGAACCGTCTCATGACGATCCACCTTCCAACGGTGTCTGTCGCTATACGGGGTGGCGCACCCGCACTGTGATGTCTGTCAGGGCCAAATAAGGCGTGGTCATTGTATGCCCGGGATCAGAGGCAGACCAGAGTTGACATAGTGCTGGCGCCCCCCGCGGGGAGGGATTAGGCCGCAATGCACGACGACGGCCCCTCCCGACCCCCGGCCCCTCCCGCCCCGCCCGCGACGCGCATATTCCCTTCCGCGCCGCACATTCCTATTCGCGCCGCAAATTCGAGGGTCGCAAAGGAAAGTGCGCGTCGAGAATGGCAGGGTGCGTCGTCGGCGCTCCGCGTGGCTGCGCCGCTCCCGCAGAGGACGACGACGGCCCGCGCCATGTGCAGGACGTGATGGGTCGTTGGGGAAAAGGTGGCAGGACGTGATGGGTCGTTGGGGAAAAGGTGGCAGGACGTGATGGGGCGTTGGGGAAAAGGTGGCAGGACGTGATGGGGCGTTGGGGAAAAGGTGGCAGGACGTGATGGGGCGTTGGGGAAAACGTGGCAGGACGTGATGGGGCGTTGGGGAAAACGTGGCAGGACGTGATGGGGCGTTGGGGGAAAGGTGGCTGGACGTGATGGGGCGTTGGGGGAAAGGTGGCAGGACGTGATGGGGCGTTGGGGAAAAGGTGGCAGGACGTGATGGGGCGTTGGGGCGCCGCTTATGCGGCCGACGGCCGGTCATGCGATGGGGTGGCCCGTCGAAAAAGAGGGCGGCACGCTTGACGCCCGCGCGCGCTCCCGCATATCCTGAACGAACGGTCGGTAAATAATTCCGAGACGCCCGACAGGTCTTTGCATAGGAGCAACCATGGCAGCGCAGAACTTGCAGTCAGTGCCGGCTGAGCTAACCCCGGAAGAGGACGCCGCAGGCCAGGCCCACTTTGACCGGATCATCGCGGAGGACTCGCGGATCGAGCCCCGCGACTGGATGCCGGCGGCCTACCGCAAGACCCTCCTGCGCCAGGTCTCCCAGCACGCGCACTCCGAAATCATCGGCATGCAGCCGGAGGCCAACTGGATTTCCCGCGCCCCCAGCCTGAAGCGCAAGGCCATCCTCATGGCCAAGGTCCAGGACGAGGCCGGCCACGGCCTCTACCTCTACTCGGCCGCCGAAACCCTGGGCCAGTCCAGGGACAAGATGATGGACGACCTCATCGCCGGCAAGGCCCGCTACTCCAGCATCTTCAACTACCCGGCCCGCACGTGGGCGGACATGGGCGCCATCGGCTGGCTGGTGGACGGCGCAGCCATCTGCAACCAGGTCCCGCTGTGCCGGGCCTCGTACGGCCCCTACGGCCGCGCCATGGTGCGCGTCTGCAAGGAAGAGTCCTTCCACCAGCGCCAGGGCTTCGAGATCCTCCTTGAACTCTCCAACGGCACGCCGGAGCAGAAGCAGATGGCGCAGGACGCCGTGAACCGCTGGTACGCCCCGGCCCTGATGATGTTCGGCCCGCCGGATGACGATTCCCCCAACTCCAAGCAGTCCATGGCCTGGAACATCAAGCGGTTCAGCAATGACGAGCTCCGCAGCCGCTTCGTGGGCATGATGGTGGAGCAGGTCAAGGTCCTGGGCCTCACCCTCCCCGATGACCAGATCCGCTTCAACGAGGACACCAAGAAGTGGGAGCACGGGCCGCTGGACTGGGACGAGTTCCACGAGGTCCTGGCCGGCCGCGGCCCCTGCAACGCCCAGCGCCTTGAGCGCCGGAGGTCAGCGCACGACGACGGCGCCTGGGTCCGCGAGGCAGCAGCCGCCTACGCAGCAAAACAGTCAAAGAAGACGAAGGAATACGCAGCATGAGCCCGCACGGCAACCCGGAAACCCCCGCCAGCTCGGCCACCGAGATCAACCGCGAAGCCCCCAAAGTTTCCCCGGCCCCTGACCACCATGACCGCTCCAGCTGGGGCCTCTGGGAGGTCTTCGTCCGGTCCAGCCGCGGCCTGAGCCACGTCCATGCCGGCTCCCTGCACGCCCCGGACGCCGCCATGGCCCTCCGGAACGCACGCGACCTCTACACCCGCCGCAACGAGGGCGTCTCCATCTGGGTTGTCCCGGCCGACGCCATCGCCGCCAGCGATCCCGATTCCAAGGGTTCCTTCTTCGAGTCGCCCCAGGGCAAGGACTACCGGCACGCCACGTACTACACCAAGAGCGAGGGAGTGAAGCACCTGTGAGCGAAGCCAACGCATCCGCCACCCGCATCACCCCCGGCAACGCCCTCCGTCCGGAGGACATCGCGCTCGAGGTCAAGACCGGCCTCGCGAAGCCCAGCGAAGATGTCGCCGAGTACGCCCTCCGCCTGGGCGACGACGCCCTGATCCTCGCCCAGCGCCTGGGCCACTGGATCTCCCGCGCACCCGAACTGGAGGAGGACATCGCCCTGGGCAACATCGCCCTGGACCAGCTGGGCCACGCCCGCAGCTTCCTCACCTACGCCGGCGCCGGCATGCCCAACGAGGACGGCACCCCCAAGTCGGAGGACGACTTGGCCTACTTCCGCCGCGAGCACGAGTTCCGCAGTGTGCAGCTGTTCGAGCAGCCCAACGGGGACTTCGCGGCCACCATCGCCCGCCAGTTCGTGGTGAGCTACTACCAGTACGAGCTCTACCGCCGCCTCACCGAATCCACGGACGCAACCCTGGCCGCCATCGCCGCCAAGGCCGTGAAGGAAGTGGACTACCACCGCGACCACAGCGCCCAGTGGGTCCTGCGCCTGGCCGGCGGCACCGACGAATCCCGCCAGCGGATGATCCACGGCCTCCGCACCATGTGGCCGTACGTTGCGGAACTCTTCCGCGACGACGAACTGACCGAACGGCTCGCCCAGGCGGGTGCCGGCGTCGCGCCTTCCAGCCTGCGTGAAGACTTTGACCGCCTCACCGCCGAGGTCCTCAACGAGGCCGGGCTGGAGGTCCCGGACGTGCCCGCAGCCCCGGGCGGCGGCCGGCAGGGCAAGCACTCGGAGTACCTGGGCTACATCCTCGCGGAGATGCAGGTCCTGGCCCGCGAGCATCCCGGAGCGAGCTGGTGACCGTGTACATCTCGGACTTCGAATCCCGCACCCGCACTCCGCAGCAGGATGCGTGGGACATCGCGGCCACCGTGGTGGACCCGGAGATCCCGGTGCTCACCATCGCGGACCTGGGCATCCTGCGGGACGTGCAGGTCACGGACAACAAAGTCACCGTCACCATCACGCCCACGTACTCGGGCTGCCCGGCCATGGACGCCATCCGGGACGACCTCTACACCGCCTTCGCCAAGGAGGGCTACCAGGACGTGCACGTGGACCTGGTCCTCTCCCCGGCGTGGACCACTGACTGGATGACCGAGGCCGGCAAGCAGAAGCTGCAGGAGTACGGCATCGCCCCGCCTTCCGGTAACTCCCGGGCCGGCGGCCACTCGGGCCCCATCCGGCTGAGCCTGGCCGTGAAGTGCCCGCAGTGCAACAGCCTCAACACCAAGGAACTCACCCGCTTCGGTTCCACGTCCTGCAAGGCCCTCTATGTGTGCCAGGACTGCAAGGAACCGTTCGACTACTTCAAAGTCCTGTAAGGAAGCCCCATGCCTGTTGTCCGCCAGACCGCCGCCGAAGAGGCTGAGGTGACCGGCCGCCGTCGTCCGTCCTTCCACACGCTGGCCGTGAAGGAGGTGCGCCGGCTCACCGACGATGCCATCGAGGTCGCCTTCCATGTGCCCGCGGAGCTCGCCGGCAAGTTCGACTACCTGCCCGGCCAGTACGTGGCCCTGCGCACCACGCTGCCGGATGAGAGCGGCGAGCCCAAGGAAATCCGCCGCAGCTACTCCATCTGCGCTGAGCCGCGCAGCTTCGCCGACGGCACCAGCGAGATCCGCGTGGCCATCAAGAAGGACCTGGGCGGGCTGTTCTCCACTTGGGCCAACGCCGAGCTGAAGGCCGGGGACACCCTGGACGTGATGAGCCCCATGGGCGCGTTCGTGTCCAAGCACGGCCGCGACGGCGTGGCCGTGGACCAGAACGTCATGAACTCCATGAACCACCCGGAGGACCTGGCCGGGGAGGCCGGGAACTTCGTGGCCATCGCGGCCGGGTCCGGCATCACCCCGGTGATCGCCATCGCCCGGACGCTGCTGGCCGCCAACCCGGACACCCGGTTCGACCTTATCTACGCCAACAAGGCCGCCATGGACGTGATGTTCCTGGAGGAGCTGGCGGACCTGAAGGACAAGTACCCGCAGCGGCTCGCCATCCACCACGTGCTGAGCCGCGAGCAGCGGATCGCGCCGCTGCTCTCCGGCCGGATCGACGCCGAGAAGCTGCAGCAGCTGCTGGGCACCGCCCTGCACGCTGACGATGTGGACGAGTGGTTCCTGTGCGGGCCGTTCGAACTGGTCCAGCTGTGCCGAGACACCCTGGCCGAGCGCGGGGTGAAGCCGGAGAACGTCCGGTTCGAGCTGTTCACGTCCGGCAAGCCGGACCGCCCGGAGGGCCAGGCCGGCCGCCCTGTCATAGTGGACGAGTCCAAGGAAACGTACAAGATCACCTTCAAGCTGGACGGCCTGCAGGGTGAGGTGGCAAGCCCCACGCACGCCCGCGAGTCGATCCTCAACGCCGCGCTGCGGGTCCGCCCGGACGTCCCGTTCGCGTGCGCCGGGGGAGTGTGCGGCACCTGCCGGGCCAAGGTGGTCACCGGCACCGTGACCATGGACGAGAACTACGCGCTGGAACAGGATGAGCTGGACAAGGGCTACGTCCTGACCTGCCAGAGCCACCCCACCAGCAAGGAAGTCACGGTCGACTTCGACGTCTAATCCGTTTTCACCAGAAGGAGCCCCATGATTTCCCTTTCCATCAGCAACGGCATCGCCGAGGTAGTGCTGGACGCGCCGCACAAGCTGAACTCGCTCGATGAGCACGCGCTGCGGGATTTAGCACAGGCGTACGACGACGCTGCTGCCGCCGCCTCACGCGGTGAGGTGCGGGCGCTGCTGCTGAGGGGAGAGGGACGCGCCTTCTGCGCGGGCCGGGACATCGCTGGGGTCACCCCGGAGAGCGACGACGCCGCCGCGTACCTGGGCGGGCTGGTGGAGCCGTTGCTGAAGAAGATGGCGTCCTTCCCCGCGCCGACGTTCGCTGCCGCGCAGGGGGCGTGCCTGGGCGTGGGGCTGGGGCTGCTGCTGGCCACGGACGTGGTGTACGTGGCGGAGAACGCGAAGTTCGGCTCGCCGTTCGCCAAGCTGGGGGCCACGCTGGATTCGGGCGGGCACTGGTACTTCACGGAGCGGCTGGGCATGCACCGGACGCTTGACCTGATCTACACGGCGGACCTGATCTCTGGCGCCGAGGCGGTGGCGCAGGGCATGTTCAGCCGCGCCATGCCTGCGGCCGGCCTGCTGGAGTCGACGCGGGAGATTGTCTCGCGGGTTGCTGGCGGCGCCACCGGGGCGTTCGTTGCGTCGAAGGAGCTGGTGGCGCACATCCGGGACCAGCGCCTGGGCCTGTGGCAGGCCATGCAGGAGGAGAATGAGGAGCAGGCGCGCCTTTGCAAAACCGAGGACTACGCGGAGGGCTTCCGGGCGTTCCAGGAGAAGCGCGAACCGAAGTTCACGGGCTCCATTAGCTAATCGAGTTTGATCAAGAGGCCTTGCAGAATTCTTGAGTAAACCTTTCAAGGCCGTTTCAGAAAACTTTATTTGCGTTCGTAAGAGTAGGCGAAGCCGGGCAAACCGGCCGATGCGCCCTGCCGGTCTCACCTGGGCAGACGCATCCGGAAACCTACTCTGGGGGCACAATTGTCTGAGGTTTTGAATGCGGAAATCGATGGTCGCGAAGAAAAGGGCGGCATAAGCCGCCGCCGCGTTGCTGCTGGTGTTGCCTGGTCCGTTCCTGTCATCTTGACCACGGTCGCTGCACCTCCGGCTTCTGCATCGCCCGGGCCTACGCCCGCACCCGCAACCCCAACTGCGGAGCTTGTACCGGGCGGCACGACACTAATCAAAGTTGGCAGTACTGGTAGCGGTACGGGCAATCAGCGCTCGGGCTCCTGTCCTGCCTCCATCCGCATTTCCAACGTGGGTGGCGGACTTGTTACAGGTCAGATACTTTTTCACTTCAAGGTGACCCCCAATGTGGGTGCACCGGTTGGTGTTGGCATCGCAACACTTAATGGTGCCGCACCCTCTAACTCGGTCTTTGGAGCGGGCAACGTGTTCGAGGCAGATTTCACGGTTGCGAACGTGAATGGCATTTCGAGTGTCCAGCCGTTGGATCTTGCTCTTAAGTTCAATTACCAAGCCACGAATAGCAGGGTGACGGCCTACTATGACGTGGTGGTGAATGTAACTTTCACTTCTACGTCGAAGACCTTGTCCATATCCGCGCCCCAGGCCGTAAAGGTCAACTTCTAGTGATTTGGCACCACTCCGGTTATGTTGCCCAAGTCTGCACCAAACCCCGGGCACGGGTCGCCCTGCTGCACCTCGACGCAACCCAGCCTGTGGTCCTGGAAGGAACTGCTGCGGTCATCTGGGACCTCATTGATGGCCAGCGGAGCGAGCAGGACATCTTCGCCGAGCTGGAGGCCACCTTCGAGGTCCAGTCAGGCCAGATGCAGGCGCAGGTGGAAGGCTTCCTGGCAAGCCTCGAGGCGCAGCGCCTGATCGAGGCTGCCTCCGGCGCTTCGCACTAACGGCATGACGTCCGCAGGGATCACGGGAAGCGCGCGCTTGGCATGGCAGCAGCGCCTGTTCGATGAATTGGCACGGGGCGGTGACCTGCTGTGCCTCACAATTATGGGCCAGCGGTTTGTAGTCCGCTGGGGCCGTGCGGTCACGTGGCAGCAGCGGGCATCAATGAACATCGCCTGGGCACGGTGTAGCAGCGGCAGCCTTGGGCCGCTGCTGCCGCCGGAGCCGATGGAACCCACCGAAGACCGTCAGTTCACGGCCTCAATCACCTGCGCCTCCATGAAGTACGGAGACGGCACCTTCCAACTTGAGGCCGCCTCCTTTGAGGAGTTGGCAGAGAACCTCACGTCCCGGCTCACGGTGACCGCGATTCTGGCCAACGCCGGTGAACTGACCATGCTCCACGCCTGCGGGGTGGGTGACCCGGGCACCGGGGCAGTGGTTGCTCTGGTAGCCAAGTCTGGAACAGGAAAGACCACCGCAGCTTCCGTGCTCGCCAGGACTTACGGCTATGTCACTGACGAGACAGTTGCCATCGCTTGGGACGGCTCTGTGGTTCCCTATCCCAAGCCCTTATCCGTCAAACAGGGAGCCGGTGCACCCAAACGCCAGGCGGGACCGGATGAGTTCGGACTTCAGCCGGCCCCGGCCATGCCCTTCATCCAGTCCATCGTGCTTTTGGACCGGGTCCAGGGGGAGCATCCGGTGGCCCCGGTGCTGGAACGGGTGCCGCTGGCCGACGCTTTGCTGGCCCTGATCCCTGAGTCGTCCTCGCAGGCAGAATTCGTGGATCCTCTGCAGTCGCTATGCCGCCTCATCGAGAGCGTCGGGGGAGTGTGGCAGGTGACCTATGCGGAGGCAGCGGACCTGCCGGCGGCCTTGGACCCTCTTTTCCAACTGCAGGCAACTTCGAAATCCGAGTGGGAACCCGCGGCACTGGAAACGGCCCAGGAACCACCCCTCCCGGCCGGCAGCATCCGGCGCAGGGCTCCAAAGGACGCGGTAAAGATCGGCGGCGACCTGCTGGTCATGGTGGACAAAGACATAGTCCGCCTGGCTGGTATCGGACCCGCCATCTGGGAGGCCTGCGCCGGCCCGGTGAGCCTGGACCAACTGACTGAACACGTAGCCGAGGTGCATGGCGCACCGGAAAGCTACCGGGCCGCCGTCGCCCGAGCCGTTGAGCAACTCGTCGCCACGTCGATCCTGGAACGCGGCGAAAACTGAACCGCCTGCACGGGCACATCAAGAACCTGAGCTTAAGGAACCACTATGAGCACAACCACCACGCCCCCGGAGGCGTCTCCTGGCCTTGACTTGGCGGACTACCTGGCCGTCCTGCGGGTGTACTGGAAGGCCATCGTCGCCTTCACCCTGCTGGCCACCCTGGCAGCTGCCGGATGGACCGTCCTGCAGCCGAAGATCTACTCCTCTGATTCCAGCGGCATAGTGGTCACGCCGGGCTCGGACAACGTGAGCCTGGCGTTGGCCGGCGACAGCCTGGCGAAGGCAAAGGTCAAGAACTATGAGTCCGTAGCGAAATCCCGCCTTGTCGCGGACCGGGTTATCCAGGCCCTGGACCTGAAGACAACTGCCGATGCCCTTCTTGGCAGCATTAGCGTCAAGGTTCCGATGGACACGGCAGAAATCAGGGTCACTGCGCAGTCCACGGATCCGGCAACAGCCCAGCGGGTGGCTGATGCCTGGGTCAATGGCCTGGCCGCCCAGGTGGAGGCCATTGAAACGGCGCCTGCCACCGACGCTGCGGGACAGGCCAGTACGGGTGCAACACCCGACGCCGGGCCGCAGGCGAGTGCAGCGACGGCCGTCCGTGTACTCCCGCTGGGCAAAGCCGTCCTGCCTACCAGCCCCACGTCACCCAACACCAAGCTCAACCTCGCGCTGGGCGCCCTGGTCGGGCTGGCCCTGGGTGTGGCCTATGCGCTGATCCGCCGGCACCTGGACCGGCGTATCCGGAAGGCTGCGGACATTGAGCGGCTGTTCGGCGTCCCCGTGATTGGCACCCTCCCGGTGGACCACCGTTTGGATGGGAAAAGCACCATCGTGGACGCCGGCACCGCCGCGCAACTCCATGACGCCGGCGGGGCCATGGCGGAGGCTCTCCGCGAGCTGCGGACCAACCTCAGCTTCCTGGACGTGGACAACCCGCCCCGGATCATCGTCGTCACCAGCTCCATGCAGGCGGAGGGCAAGTCCACGGTGACGGCCAACCTGGCGGTCACCATGGCGGCAGCAGGCGAAAACGTCGTGGTGGTCGACGGCGACCTCCGCCGGCCCACGCTGGTGGACGTCTTCAACCTTGTTCCGGGAGTTGGGGTCACCGATGTGCTGACGGGCACCGCCGAGCTCGCCGACGTCCTGCAGCCCTGGGGCGCGCTGCCCAACCTCTCAGTCCTGGGATCGGGCCGCATCCCGCCGAACCCCAGCGAGCTGCTGGGCTCCCGCGCCATGAAGAACATGCTCACCACGTTGGCCAAGGATGCTGTGGTCCTGATCGACGCACCACCGCTTCTTCCCGTGACGGACGCTGCTGTTCTCTCGCGCGCCGCCGACGGCGCCATCCTGGTGATCCGGACCGGCAGGACCACCCAGGAGCAGCTGGACCAGTCCCTGGGGAACCTTGAGAAGGTCAAGGGGCGCGTCTTGGGAGCCGTTCTCAACTACGTCCCCACCAAGGGAAGGGACGCCTACTCCTACTACGGAACATATTCCGCGACTCCCGCGCCGGCGTCTGCCGAACCTGAGCCCGTCGACGATTGGCGGGTCGCGGATACCCGCGAAGTAGGGGATGCCATTTCCGTCGGCCGCAGGGTCAGGATCTAGGCGTCCCATGGCAAACGCTGGCGACCAAACCCAGCTAAGGATCCAGGAAGGTGTGCTTCTCGGCCACGCCCTCGTGGCACGCTTGGCGGACAGTCTGGGCATCAGGGTCTTCTTCATCAAAGGACCAGCAAGCGTCATCCAGGGGCTGCGTGAAGCCAAAATATCCGCAGACGTGGACGTCTTCGTGGACCCGGCTCGTCTCGAGGAACTGCTCCAGGGCCTCTCCGAACGGGGCTGGCGGGGGCGCCCGTCGGATCCAGACAACGTCACCTTCCCCAAGCACTCGGTGACCCTGGATCACCCAGAATGGCCCTGCTGCATTGACCTCCACTTCCGCTTTCCAGGGATGGAAAAACCACACAGGGACTGCTTCGAATATCTTTGGCAACATACCGTCAGCATGGAACTCGCAGGACAGCAAATGAGGGTCCCTTCGAAGGAGCTTGGAATCCTGTTTCTGGCGCTACACGCCTTGCGATCGCCCGAGTTGCCTGCCTGTCGCCAGGAGCTTCAATACCTCGCGGGCGTCGTTCGGCGTGAATCCCACTCTGAGCCGCTCCTGGAGCTCGCTGCGGCCACGGGTGCCCTAGCCGCCGTTCGGCCCTTCCTTGAAAGTCTGCTTCCCGAATCAGTGTCCCCTGCTTGGCCGGCACCATCCCAAGAGTGGCGCAACCGCGTCGCGGCGCAGGCGCCCGGGAGCGCCCGGATCATTGCGATTGTCCAGGCCAGGTGGAGGGACAAACCAAAAATGTGGTGGCGCGCGGTCTTTCCGCGTACAGAAGTGTTTCTGACCGGAAATATCTATGCGGACCTGTCGGTCCGGGGTCGGCTGAAGCAGCATCGAGGCAGGTGGGCCCGGTTTTTTCGGGATATCCCAGGCCTTGTCCGGGACCTTCGTCACCTCCCATGACTTCGATTCAATTGCCGATTAGCCCAACAAATTTGTTAAGGTTCACCTATGACTAAGGGGAAAGCTATAACCAAAGCCGTCATTCCTGCTGCCGGATTGGGAACACGCTTCCTGCCCGCTACCAAGGCAATGCCTAAGGAAATGTTGCCGGTGGTTGACCGCCCGGCCATCCAGTACGTGGTTGAAGAAGCGGTGGATGCCGGCCTCACTGACCTGCTGATGATCACGGGCCGCAACAAGCGCGCACTGGAGGACCACTTCGACCGCGAGCCCGGCCTGGAGGCTGCGCTGGAGGCCAAGGGGGACAAGGACAAGCTGGGCATGGTGGAGTACGCCTCCAACTTGGGCCCAATCCACTACGTCCGGCAGGGCGAGGCCAAGGGCCTCGGCCATGCAGTTCTCTGTGCGCAGCAGCACGTGGGTGACGAGCCTTTTGCCGTGCTCCTGGGTGACGACCTCATCGATGAGGCAGAGACCTTGCTGAGCACGATGATGGAGGTGCAGCAGAAGACGGGCGGTTCGGTGATCGCACTGATCGAGGTTGATCCGTCGCAGATCAGTGCCTACGGCTGCGCAGACATCACTGCTGTGGACGGCGAGGACTACGTCCGCGTTAACAGCCTGGTGGAGAAGCCGGCCGTCGGCGAGGCTCCGTCCAACCTGGCAGTGATCGGACGCTACGTGCTGCACCACTCCGTATTCGGTGTCCTGGAGAACACCGAGCCGGGGCGCGGCAACGAGATCCAGCTGACGGACGCCCTGCAGACCCTGGCTGCCGGCGAGGGCGAAGGCTCCGGCGTTTACGGCGTGGTCTTCAAGGGCCGCCGTTACGACACCGGCGACAAGCTGAGCTACCTCAAGGCCGTCATTACCCTCGCGTCTGAGCGTGTGGAGTTCGGCGAGGACCTGAAGACCTGGATGAAGAACTTCGTGGGGTAGTCCGAGGTCTTACTGCTTGTTGGAGGCCCGATGCCGGAAGGCAGCGGGCCTCTTTTGCGCCTGGACCGCCATGGCCGCCACAAGGGCGCCTGTGACAGCTCCTGACGTGTTTGTCACGATGTCTGACGGGCTTGCAAATCGGTCGTGAAGAAACAGAAGCTGCCCTAGTTCGATGCAGCCCGAGACGAGCATTCCAAAAGCGCCGATTTGCCACCAGCGTTTGGTGGGAAATGCCAAGGCGGCTACAAAACCAACGGGAAGAAATAGGCCAAAGTTGGCGGATCTTTCCACGAGGTCGTAGTTAAACCAGCGCGGAATGCCGTGATGGTGGAGGAAATTCAACACGAGGGCAAGTTGTCCTGAGACGGGCTGGTCTACAGGCGTCGGCCAGAAAGCGACGAGAGCCAAGGGCACCACCATTGCGGCAAGGATTAGCTGCCACAGCCGCTGGTTGTAGAGGTGTCTCAAACGAGCCTCAGGATGTCCGCAGAAGGGCAAATACAGCGGTGGCCAGGGCAGAGGCAGCGAGGAGAACGAGGAGGGCGTAGCCCAGCACATGCGGGCGGGGGAGTGGAATAGAAAAGTCGTACTCTCGCGGTGCTCTGCGCCAATGTCTCCCCATAGATCAAATAGATACCACACAAAGCAGAAGGTGGGTGCTTCTCCAATATCGGAGAAGCACCCACCTTCGTTGGTGCTAAGAAACCTTATGCCTAGGCGGAAACCTCAGCCTTGGCGCGGCGGCGAACCACCACAACGGAGGTTGCACCGGCGGCCAGTGCGCCCGCGCCCACCAGGGTCCACAGGATCAGGCCGGAGTCGGCGCCGGTGTTGGCCAGGCCGCTGCCGGTGTTCGCCAGTGCCGAGTTGCCGTTGGCAACCAGGGCTGCAGGCGTGACCTTTACGACGACGGGACCCACCGTGACGCCGGAAGTCTCCCCGGTTGCCGTGATGGAATAGGTGCCCGGTTCGTTGATTGCGATGGGCAGCGCCACGGCGCCCTGGGCATCAGCCTGGGCGGTGAGGGTCTGCGCCTCGGCTACAACATTGATACGGGCCGCAACTGCACGGCTGCCGGCAATGTTTGCGCCGTTGGAGGCCGGAGCCTGACCCGGCGTAACGCGGATGATGAGCCGTTCGCCGGCAAGGAACCCCTGGCCACGGAACACGAAGGATTCACCCGGGCCCACGGTGCCGTCGGAAACAGCTGCCTGCGGCGGAAGTGCCGGGTAGGTTGCGGCCATAGCGGGAGCCGAGCCGATAAGTGCGATGGAGCCTGCGAGCGCGAGTGCAGCGAGTGTTTTCTTCATGTGTCCCCCCGGAGACGTTTAAGTTGTGATACCCGATTTTGGGGAGATTCCCCCTCCGCACGAGACCAAGTACGGAACTACGGATAGATATCCCAGAAAGACGTTACCACCAGCATCATGCTGTGACCAACCTCAATCCAATCGGTTTACATAGTGTTAACGCGACCGTCACTGGCCCGGATCGCAGGGCGCATTTTCGGCTGGGAGGATAACGTCCTTTACATGCTGGACGGTGGGCGTGACAACTACGTTAGGTTCCGTGTGCTGAACGATCTTTCCGAAAGTGAAGTCCACCGTTTTGCTTTCGCCTGGAGCAAGCTGCTGGGCAACAACACCGACTGGCCTATTCGCATGCATGTAAGGAGCGAAAGGAGTCTTCTGGCCGTCAACCATGGCTGATTCCACGTTTGCCTGGGCCGGCCCGTAGGCTACGACGTTTGTCTGTACCGTACCCGGTGCAACTCCGAACGCCCCTGCTCCCGTGACATAGGCAGGCAGCGCTGTTGCTGCATCCGCCGGAGCCGTGTTTGTGCTGGTGACACGGACGGTGGTTTGTTCGTAGCCGTCCGAAGGGCACGCCTTAAGTAGCTGGACTGTTCGCTTCACATAGTAGTCCATCTTGGCGCCCGTCCCGTCGTTAAAATACACGCCGAACTGGGCTGGAGAAACACTGGGACCGGAGATGGAGCCGCTCAGTGCGTACTTAGAAATTACGGACTGTTCAGACGCGTTGGCGGACCAAACAAGGACTCGTCCTTCTTCGGTGCCCTTGGTGATGCCCGTGACGAGGCCTTTTGCTTCTCCCTTGCCGCTAGAAAGATCAGCAAAAACTTCTTTCGCCACACCCGCAAAGTAGGCGTCTTGCAGCTTCGGATTTGGGATTTTCGCGTAGACATCGGACAGGAGAGTCGGCACTACGTTGCTGCCTGTTAGTTCGGATGGCAACCCTGCCGCCCTAACCGCAGCTAACTCCGGACCAGTGATGGTAGCTGGTCCTGTCGCCTGCAGTATGTAACTTAACACCACGGGATCGATGGAAATGACACCGTCCACTCTTTGGCCGGTCTTCTTTGCCCACATTGCCTGGGCAGTTGCAGCCGCGGTAGGGAAGTCTGGTGTGAGGTTGACGTCCTGCATGTACTTCCCAAGTCGCGTGGAATAGATCTGCTGCTGTTGGGGATCGACCGCCAGGTTTGGGGACATGATTCCCACATCGCCTGCGCTGCTCTGGGTACCAAGTGAAAGCTTCCCGTGGTCCAGTGTCATTACTGCCAGAGCTCCGGGTATACCGCCCGAGGCACGTGCTTCTGCGTTGTTCTGGATCATGAGCAGATAATTCTTCTGGCCTTCCGCTCCCAGCATTCCAGGCGCAAGGCTGGCCGCATCGGCAGCTGCGTCGAGTGCCCCCGTCGCCTGCTTCAGTTGCTCGGTTGCATCGCGAAGTGGGTGGGCCACCTGCGGCAGCAGTTGAGAGGTATCAATTGCTTGCAGCCGCTCCGACGAAGCTCGAACGGTATAGGCTGCCGATGCAACAGATGGGGCCGCAGCCTTGAGCGGCTCGAGGTTGCTGCCCGAAGCGCTCGGCATAAGTGCGTCCCAGTTCAGAGATTCGTAGACATTGATCAAAGGACTAAGCCCAAGAGTTGCCACGTCGTCAGCTGATCTTGCTGCTTCGGAAACTGCGCTGAGGTTGGGCCCCGCCCAGGGCAAGCTAGACGCAAGTGTCCATAGGGGGTCCTCAGACGCCTGTCGTGCGGCCTCAGTGTGCTGACGCAGTAGCGCGACCGTATCTGCGGCCGATTCTTCATCTGATTTCAGAATTTCTTGCTTTAGCTGCGAAATCAGGCCAGCGGCTGCCTCCAGCTCATGCTTGATTGACGATGCCTTCAGACCTATCCAAACCGTTCCGCCGCCGAGAAGTACAAGGAGAACAAAGATCGCCATCACGACTTTTGTTAGCCTTCGTGGTCTTCTCTGCCTTGTTCGTGTCGCCATTTCGGGATACTGCCCAAGGGGCTGATTATCCTCTGGAGTGAGCGCACCCATGCTAGGGGCGGCCCAGCCCTCGGTAGGTCCACCCAGCAGCACGCCATTTGCTGGCATCCAGGATGTTTCTACCATCCAAAATCTTGGCAGAGGTAACGAACGTCGAGGCCTCGTAGGGATCTAAGTCTCGATACTCCTGCCATTCCGTCAATAGCAGAAGTGCATCGGCTCGCTGAAGCGCCGCCTCCGTTGATTCCTCGTAGTGGAGCTCTGGGAAACGGTGCGCCGCGTTGTGGAGTGCTTTCGGGTCCGTTACCGTCACCACAGCACCCTGAAGTTGAAGTTGCGCTGCGATACTTAGCGCTGGCGAATCGCGAACATCGTCGCTTTCTGGTTTGAAAGCAGCCCCCAATACGGTGATCCGTTGCCCTAAAAGCGATCCCCCACAAAGTTCTCGGGCTAGTTCTACCACCCTGGTCCTCCGCCTCATGTTGATGGCATCTACTTCACGAAGAAAAGTCAGCGCTTGGTCCGCGCCCAATTCACCCGCGCGGGCCATGAAGGCCCGGATATCCTTCGGAAGACAACCGCCGCCGAATCCAATGCCGGCGTTGAGGAATTTGCGTCCAATCCTGTCATCTAGGCCGATTGCATCTGCCAGCATGGTCACGTCGGCGCCCGCAGCATCGCATAGCTCGGCCATCGCGTTGATAAACGAGATCTTCGTAGCCAAGAATGAGTTGGCGGCCGTCTTGACCAACTCGGCCGTCGGCAAATCTGTAACTAACCGCGGGGTGCCCAACTCGAGAGGGATTGCATAAACCTGGTCGAGGACTTGAACGGCATGGTGTTCTTCCGAACCTCCAGCGATGCCATAAACCAGCCTGTCCGGATTAAGTGTGTCTGAAACAGCGTGTCCTTCCCGAAGGAACTCTGGGTTCCACATCATTTGGGCCGCTGGCTGAGCTTGTTCGATGAGACCTGCCAGCCTCGCAGCAGTTCCAACCGGGACCGTTGACTTGCCTACAACGAGGTCGCCAGGAGATAGGTAAGGCATCAGACCTGTTGTAGCAGCGTCAACGTACGTCAAATCGGCAGCGTTTTCTCCCTTCTTTTGTGGAGTTCCAACACAGATGAAGTGCACCGAGCTTCCCTTTGCGGAGGCCATGTTAGTGGAAAAGGAAAGCGTGCCCGTCTCTTGGACTTCCTTGAGTAGGGCGTCCAAACCGGGCTCAAAAAACGGCGCGCTGGCAGCAGACAAGGCGGCTATTTTTCGTTCATCTACGTCAATCCCCACCACTTCATGACCGAGTTTTGCCATGCAGGCAGCGTGGACGGCACCCAGGTATCCACAACCGATAACTGTAATTCGCATAGATTTGTCCTTCCCCGGGGGCTGTAGTCCGCCGCCAGAAATCAGTAGGCTCCGGAGCTTTGAAAAACTGCGCGGAATGTCTTTATGAGGATGAGGAGGTCCCCAGCCAAGGACCAATTTTCAACGTAGTACAGGTCAAGGCGCACGGAGTCCTGCCAGGAAAGATTAGAGCGGCCGCTCACTTGCCATAAACCCGTAAGCCCCGGCTTGACCAGCAATCTTCGCCTGACGTCTTGCTCGTATGCTTCGACCTCAGAAGGCAGGGGTGGGCGAGGGCCAACAAGGCTCATCGTTCCCATGAGGACGTTAAAGAGTTGCGGAAGCTCGTCAAGGCTGAACTTACGGAGGAGTCGACCGATCGACGTGACACGCGGATCCTGCTTCATCTTAAAGAGGAGCCCGTTACCGTCATTGCTTTCCTTGAGAGAATCAAGTCGTGACTCCGCGTCTACCACCATCGACCTGAATTTGAACATCTGGAACCGGGCACCCTCCATGCCCACTCGGTCCTGTTTGAACAGGACGGGGCTCCCGTCATCTAGCTTGATCAGGGCCGCCACGACTGCCATAACAGGCAGACTGACTACTATCAGGAGAGCAGATACCACCACGTCGAAGAGCCGCTTCGCAACTCTCTGACCCCCCTCAAGAGTAGGCGTAGTGACATGGATCAACGGAAGTCCTGCAACCTGCTGAGTGTGGATTCGTGGCCCCGCTATGTCTGTAAGTGCGGGAGCCATAATGAGTCCTATATTTCTGGAAGCAAGTTCCCATCCCAGATGTCGGAGTGTTTGCGGGTGCAACTGAACTCCGGCGGAAACAGCCACCGCATCGGCGTGGCAATCCTCGATTGCCGCCACAATCGACTTTGCGTCCGGAGAGTTTCCTACAACGGGAAGGCCGGATTCAGGTTCGACTGATGAGAGCTCCGAAGTACTTGGTGTGTAAACCGCTACGGGTAGATATCCAGCGTGTTTGGCGGTCCTTAAGGAACGAGCCAAGTGGGCAACTGCGCTTGGGCCTCCGAGTAACAGCAAACGGGACATACTTTGTCCCATTTGCCGGTTCACGTTGAGGTGCTGCCGGATAAGCCAGCGGGAAAGTAGGAGCCCGAATAAGCCCGCAGGCAAAGCGACCCCCACATAGCCGCGGGCAGTATCGAGCCGTAGAACGTACGACACGATAGCGACCAGCCCAAACAGCCACAATGACGCCGCGGCAACACGCTTGTATTCGTCTGGTCCTGCCCCCAGAATGCGGCTTTGGCGGCTATTCCAGGCTCCAAGCATGATCCACCAGGCAGCCGCTAGTGCAATCGAGAGCCATACATAAATGCTTTCCTCGCCTACAACGACGAAGTCCGCGGCCCAGCCAAAGCGGATGACATAGGCACCGGCGACAGCCCACGTAACCACGAAAGCATCAGCAATTCGCAACTGTCGGCTGCATTTTGACCGCCAGTCACGCACCTCTTTCACGAAAAGTCCCCCAGTGATTGAGCTTCCGAAACCAACCTGACCCTTAGAGCTAGCCGCGAATGCTCTCGATATTTGCCCGATACCATGCCACGGCGGAGCTAATTCCCTCTTCGAGGCTTATCGAGGACTTCCATCCAGCCTCAGCCAGCCGGGAGACATCCAGAAGCTTTCGCGGCGTGCCGTCGGGCTTGGACGTGTCCCACCTAATGTCGCCTGTGTAGCCGACTGCTGCGGCGACAATGGCCGCCAGTTCCTTGATCGTGACGTCTGAGCCCGTTCCGACATTGACCTGGGATGGGCCGTCATAGTGCTCTAGTAGATGGAGGCAGGCATCTGCCATGTCGTCAACGTGCAGGAACTCCCGCATCGGGGAACCTGTACCCCAGTTGGTGACTGATGCCTGGCCGGCTTTCGCGGCCTCATCGTAACGCCGGATAAGCGCGGGCAGCACATGAGAGCCTTGCGGGGAGAAATTATCGCCTGGCCCGTAAAGGTTGGTCGGCATTGCCGAGATCCATGGCAAGCCATACTGTCGGCGTACCGCCTGCACCTGCATGATGCCTGCGATCTTGGCAATCGCGTAGGCGTCGTTCGTCGGCTCTAAGTGACCAGTAAGAAGCGAATCTTCCCTGATGGGCTGGTCAGCAAACTTTGGGTAGATGCATGACGAGCCTAGGAAGAGGAGGCGTTCCACCCCGTATTGCCGTGCGGCGTCAAGAACGTTCACCTGAATGCGGAGATTTTCGCTCAGGAAATCTACCGGATAGGTGTTGTTGGCCAGGATGCCACCCACCTTTGCCGCAGCCAGGATCACGTATCGCGGTTTCGATTGCTCGAAAAACTCGAACACAGACTCGCGATCCTTGAGGTCCAACTCCGAGGAAGTACGACCAATCAGGTTTGTGAATCCTTCATCGTCCAACTTTCGCCAAATGGCAGAACCGACAAGTCCTCGGTGTCCGGCAACATAGAATGGGGCAAATCGATCGAGCTTTGAAGGCTCAAACTTGACGTCATCAGACACTAGTTCTTCCAGCTTTCCAGATTGACGGTGTCGATCCAGTGGTTGCCAGCGTGCTTCAGAGCTTCGATGTCGGCATCCACCATGATGCGAGCCAGTTCCGGTGTGTGGACTGACGCCTTCCAACCAAGCTTGTCTTGGGCCTTGGAAGCGTCACCCACGAGCGCGTCTACTTCTGTCGGACGCAGGTATCGCTGATCGAAGCGGACGTGATCTTCCCAATTGAGACCGGCATGCTCAAATGCGATTTGGAGGAAGTCACGCACCGTGTAGTTGCCACCAGTGGCCAGGACGAAGTCATCTGGTTCTTCCGCCTGAAGCATGCGCCACATGCCTTCGACGTACTCCGCCGCATAGCCCCAATCTCGAACGGCGTCGAGATTACCCATGTAGAGGAGATCCTGCTTACCAGCCTTGATGGCGGCGACAGCACGCGTGATCTTGCGTGTCACAAAGGTTTCGCCACGACGAGGAGACTCATGGTTGAAAAGGATGCCGTTGACCGCGAACATGCCATACGCCTCGCGGTAATTTTTCGTTATCCAGTAGCTGTAAACCTTGGCCGCTCCATAGGGAGACCGCGGGTAAAAGGGCGTCTCTTCATTTTGTGGGGGAGGTGTAGCACCAAACATTTCGGAGGAGGAAGCCTGGTAGAACTTAGTTTCGATCCCGGCCATACGCACAGCCTCGAGAAGCCGGATGGTGCCGACTCCGGTTGTGTCCCCCGTATGTTCTGGTTCATCAAAGGAGACACGAACATGTGATTGGGCCGCAAGGTTGTAAACTTCGTCGGGCTTGATGTCAGCAAGCAAGGTGACGAGGCGAGCACCGTCACTCAGGTCTCCGTAGTGCAGGAAGAGCTTGGCTTGCGGATCGTGCGGATCAACGTACAGGTGGTCCACCCTGGCGGTGTTGAAAGTAGAAGCTCGTCGGATTAGACCGTGGACTTCGTAGCCCTTGCGCAAAAGTAGTTCGGCCAAGTAAGAGCCGTCCTGTCCGGTGATTCCAGTAATCAACGCGCGTTTTGTCATAATGCCCCCCAATGGTTCAAGTGTAAAAAAGCAAGCGGAGTGTGTCCGACCCAGTGGCCAGTTCGCTCGGAATATGACGTCATCATAGTGTGTGAACCGGCTACCTATCGAACGAGCCTAGTCAGATCCGTCAGCTTGGAAGGACTCATTGTTACGCTGGTGGGCCGCCCGGCTTAGTACGCCGACGGAGCGCGCTGCTGCAGATCCATGCTGATATCATCGCAGGTGTCAGTCCACTGTCGGGTTGTACTGTTGTCGCGCAACACACACTGGTTGTCTCAAGACCTGTTCATGTGTGAAGCCGACACGAAATGAACTGAGCATTGGGGGCTGATTGTTTACATCGAATTCGAGTGTGCGCAATAGTGGGGGCCGGGAGGGCAGGCCCACTGCAGATACTCAGTGGGTTGGACCCATCGAGTTCACTGCGAGCAATCGGCACGATGCTGCCAACATGATTGTGAGCCTTGCACAGCAGCGAGTGGGGCGGCACGTCCATCTAGCAAATGCCTATACGGTTGCTCTTGCTGATAAATCAGCCGGCTACCGGGACTTGCTGCGCAAACCCGCTTTGAACTTCCCAGATGGAAAACCCCTAAGTTGGATTTCTGCTATAAGTCGGCAGTCGCCTCGTTTACGCCAAGTCCGAGGCCCGCAGCTCTTCCTCGACACGTTCGATGCGGGCCGATCCTCCGGCTTGAAACACTACCTTTTAGGATCCACGCCTGAAGTTCTTAGTGCCCTCGAAAGAAGACTCAGGTCCAGGTTCCCTGGCGTTCTGATCGTGGGTAGCGAGAGCCCACCTTTCCGCCAACTCGAAGCGACTGAGATAGACGAACAAGATCAACGCATTGAAGAGAGTGGGGCGCACGTTGTTTGGGTTGGCTTGGGGACACCGAAGCAAGACTTCGAGGCCGAAAGATTAGCACGCAGACTCCCAGTTTTGGCCATAGCAATTGGGGCAGCGTTTGACTTCGCCGCAGGAACGGCCCGGGAGGCTCCTGAATGGATGAGTCGTTCCGGAATGGAATGGTTTTTCCGGCTGTGTTGTGAACCACGTCGGCTCTGGAAGCGCTACCTTTTTGGTAACGTGAGATTTCTCTTTTCCGCGCTTCGTTGGTCCTCGCTTGGATGGGTGCGGGAGTCACAACCCGGTGAACCTAAATGAAAGTAGCCCTAGTTCACAGCTATTACTCAAGCCGCCAGCCCAGCGGAGAGAATGTAGTTGTCGACGCTCAGGTTGCGGCTCTCAGAGATCAGGGGCTCGATGTGCGCTTGATAGCAGCGAGAACCGATGACCTAGAGAAACGTCGAGGCTACAAACTCAACTCCGCGGTAAACGTAGCGTTTGGACGAGGGCCGTCGCCGACACGAGATTTGCAGGAATTCAGCCCGGATATTGTTCATGTTCACAATCTCTTTCCCAATTGGGGGACAGAGTGGCTGGCTGAATGGTCGGGGCCGATAGTAGCCACAGCCCATAATTTTCGTCCCGTATGCGCCGCTGGAACTTTGTTTCTTGATGGCCAAGTTTGCACTCGTTGCCCTGATGGCACTTCACTCAACGCGGTAGTTCACGCTTGCTATCGTGGATCTAGGGTCGCAAGTGTGCCGCTGGCCGTTCGAAACCGAAAGGGAGTTTCCGGCGACCGCTTACTTGATCGTGCGGACCGCGTTATTTTGCTGTCTCCTCGTGCGCAACAGCTTTACTCTAGTTTCGGCTTGACCAGCCAGAAGACTGTCGTGCTCCCCAACTTCGTGCCTGATGTGGGTTATTTTCCGAGGGTGCCGCCAGGAGATGTTTGGGCTTACGTCGGCCGACTAACAGCGGAAAAAGGAATCATGAACCTGATAAGGCATTGGCCGGACGGAGCAATGCTTCAAATTTATGGCGACGGACCACTGCGGCGTGAGGTCGAGGCCGCAAGCCGATCTAATGTGCGTTACTTAGGGCACCTATCCCCCCAAGAAGTCCCAAATGTCCTGATGGGGTCAGCCGGCCTGGTCTTTCCTAGCGAATGGGCAGAGGGACTACCGATGATATACGTGGAGGCCTTGGCCAGTGGCCGACCTGTGGTTGCTAAGTCTGGAAATAGTGCCGCTGATGACATAGTCGTATCTGGAGTCGGCGAGGTATTCGAGTCATGGACGGATATTGGTGCTGCCCTTGAACGAGCATTCCGTCGTCGGGATGACATAGGAGTCAAAGCCCGACAGCGCTTCGAAAGTTCCTACGATCGTGAGATCTGGCTCAGAGGGATAATGGACATCTACCAATCCGTTATGAATTCTAGGATTTGGCCGTGAAAAGAGTGGTGATCCTCCAGGAGTACGTTCCCAGGTATCGGGTACCTTTTTTCGAGAAACTCCACAATGATGCAAAAACACACGGAATCGACGTGAGGGTCGCCTTTGGTTCGGCAGGAGCTGGCCAGGCGACACGTAAGGATGCAGGAACGATTTCGTGCTCTATTCCGATCAATCAAAAAGAGTGGAAGTTCGCCGGTCGGCGGGTCGTTGTCCGCAACGTATCATCGGCAATCGCCGGCGCTGATCTGGTTATCTTGGAGCAGGCGCGGCGGAATCTCGACGCCTATCGGCTTCTTGCTGTGAAACGTCATGGCACACCGAATGTTGCGCTTTGGGGACATGGAAAGGATTACACCCGACACGCCACTCCTCTTGATCGGGCCCTGGCTCGATGGCTGACCTCCCGCGCCGACTGGTTCTTCGCATATACCCGTGGTGGGCTGACTTCCGTCGTGGCGGACGGGTTCCCTTCTGCGCGGGCAACTGTGGTTCAAAACTCCATCGACACTTCGTCGCTTCGTTCCAGTGTGAAAAGCGTTCCCTCGAACTTGGTGGCAAGATTTTCTAAACATGCAGGGTTGAGGGGGAAAACAGCGTTATTCATTGGCGCCCTTGACTCGTCGAAGCGGCTGGAGTTTCTGGTATCAGCCTCAGAAATTGCTCACAGTTTGGACTCTGACTTTAGATTACTTATCGGAGGCGAAGGGCCCATGCGCCCTCACGTCGAGGAATGGAGCCGGCGCTATCCATGGCTGACGTACTTGGACGCCGTGTCTGGTCCTAGAAAAGCCCAAGCTATGGCTGCATGTCAAATATTAGCGATGCCAGGCAGAGTTGGATTGGTAGCAGTGGATAGCTTCGCTGCTGAGCTTCCAATCGTCACCACAGACTGGCCCCTGCATGCTCCCGAATTCGAGTACCTCAGAAACGGCCATAATGCTCTAATTACCGCCAATAGCCCGTCTATCTACGCGTCTACTATGGTGGATTCTATGAACAATACCGAGTTGCTGCATAGATTACGGGCTGCTGCGTCTCGTGATGCGGAAACTTATACTATCGAGGCGATGGTGGCCAGATTTCTATCCGGAGTTATGGGTGCCTTGACGGTGAGGAACTCATGAGACTATTCGTCATAATGGCTTGCCATAATCGTAGAGAGCTGACGGTCCAATCTATACAAGCCGCATATGAAGCTGCGCTTTTCGCGGGCGTGAAGATTAAGTTCACTGTTTTTGATGATGGGTCAACGGATGGCACTTCTAATGCCCTGTCGAAATTAGACATACCCATTCGAATTCTTCATGGTGACGGGTCGGCCTTCTGGGCCCGCGGCATGGCCATTGCTGAAGACGACGCACTCGATATGTGTCGTGGACAACCAAATGAATACATCGTTTGGCTGAACGATGACGTAGTTCTCGACAAGGATGCGTTCATGTCTTTGTCCGGGACGCTGCAAGTTTTCTCGAATTCCGTGGTGGTGGGTGCCATGCGCGACCCCATTAACGGCAAGACGACCTATTCTGGAATGCGTAGAGCTGGGCTACACCCTCTGAGGTTCGACCTAGTTCTGCCAACGCGGGAAGCCCAGAATGTTGAGGTTTTCAACGGAAACCTCGTCGTGGTGCCGGTCGACGAGGCGAGAGTACTCGGGGGCATTGATGGCGGATTCTCTCATGCTCTTGCGGATATCGACTACGGGCTCCGCTGCAATCGCCGAGGAATAGGCATCGTCCTTGCCCCATCAACCTATGGTACTTGCAGTCGCAACCCGGCTTACCCTTCACTGGGGATCAGGAATGACTGGGCCGCCTTCGTGGGCCCGAAGGGAGGCGGGAACTATGCATCCCTACGACGAATCCTGCGCAAGAACCATCACGTAAGTTGGCCCATGATAATCGCCGTGACTTATGGCCTGTGGTGGGTCCGTCGATTCCCGAATATTTTCCGGCCTAGGTCTAAAAAACTATGACCGGCCTTTGGATGGTCTTTCTCGGTTTGGCGGGGGCCACAGTTTTCGTTTTGTTTTTGACGGCACTGAAAAGGTGGCCCGCACTGTGTGCTATCTCCATTGTCCTCAACCTCCTCGTGGCCTGGGAGGTGCCCAATCCCCCTGCCTTGGCGAACATCGGGGGCACAAGCGTCTACTACGTCGACATGCTGTCGGTCGCAGCCTTTGTCATAGTCCTCGCACGTCTGTCTTCATTGGCCTCGAACTTGAGATGGTGCTTCTGGCCTTGGGCCGGACTCGGGATCCTGTTGCTAATGTCTTTGATTATGGGGCTTATCGAGAATCCTCTTGGCAAGACCGTGAACGAATTTAGGTCATTTTTTTACCCGTTCGCAACCATGACTTGGGCCATGTCACTCGATTGGAGACGCGAAAACAGGGAGAGTCTCATGCGCAGGCTAGCGTTCACTCTTGGATGGGTTCTCACCTGTGTGGCTGGTTTCCACTTAGCCCTTTACGGTCTTGGATCAACTTCTGGTTTCGTTGACGCCGCGACTGGTATCGAACAGACGACACGACCGCTTGTTTCCAGCCAGGCCTTGATGCTTCTCCTGTGCGCAATTGTCTGCTTTTGGCGGTGGAGGGTTTGTCGAGACAGGATGTGGCTCATAAGCGCGCTAGTCTTCTTGATGGTGGTCCTAATCAGCCAGCAACGAACCGTATGGGCTGTAGGACTAGCTTCATTGGTAGTGGTCTTCTTAGCAGCCCGAGCAAGGACAAAGGGAGTGATTGCACTTTTCGCAGTGGTTTGCGCTTGGGCAATTGCAATTTTGCTGACCGGACAGTTCCTCCCACAGATCGTAGCTGACCTGAGTGCTGCCGCAACTGATTCTGGAACGTATGACGCTAGGGTCAGAAGTTGGATAAATCTTATCAACCAATCGACCGATAGCGGGCTCTCCGGTATTATTTTCGGCCAGCCGATGGGAATCGGATTTGGTCGCTTCGAAGGTGTGGGACGCTGGGTAGAGTTCGCTCCGCACAATTGGTACGTGACCATGTATCTCCGTGTCGGAGTGCTCGGGCTCGGAATGCTTATCGTATTTCTTCTGGGCGTTGCGGCGCGTGTGCTAAGTAATCGGCGCAATATGGCTGCTTTAGCTGTGGTGGTGGCGGTCTTAGTTTATGGGTGGAGCTATTCGTGGCCCTGGTATATTTGTTTGTTTTTTGGTTGGGCCGTCTGCCAGTATCGAGATCAACCCACAGTTCAAGACGTCTCAGTCACGGTTCCGCGAGCTCCGAAAATTCGAATTACGCACTTGCAAGAAAGGAGATGGCAAACATGAGTCTTCATGTTTTGCATATCCTCGGTTCGTTGAGGCCTAGCGGCATGGAGAAGATGCTGATCACAGCCGCCACTCATTTTGCTGACCAGGGAATCCAGTCGACAATTCTCGGCCAGGGGGACAACCACCCATACGCGCATGAGCTACGTAGTGCTGGTTACAATGTTCAGACAGTTCCATTCGCTGTGGGTTCAAGAGCGGGCGCGCGTGAACTCAAAAGTCTTGTGCGGGAGCTACGTGTGGATGTCATACACATCCATACGGAAGGCGATTACCTGCGGACAGCTTGGGCTTCATGGAACGCCTTGGGCCGCAGCAAGGCGATCGTCCGTACTATACACAATGTTTTCGAAGCGACGGGAACTTGGCGAGTCAAGAGAATGATACAAGCACAGGTTGCTGACCGACTAGTGCATCTCCTTGTAGCGCCCTCTCCAGAAGTGTCCGCGAATGAGAGAAGGCTCTTCCGGCACGTCCGCGTGATCTATAACTGGGTTGACGATGCCTTTTTCCAGATCCGCGATCGTCGTAAAAATTTGACCAATAGTCAGGCCCAGGAACCCGTCGCGGTAATAGTCGGCAATTGCTCTAATATAAAGCAGCACGAACTGGCATTGCAGGCACTGAAAGACACAAGCCACAAAGTAATTCATTTGGGAGATGAGAGCGATGCCAATGAAGAAGAGCGAGAGTATCTGGAATTCCTAAATCGAGATGGTCGTCTGCTTCGTAGGGGCGTCGAGGCGCCTCAGTATGCTCTGCTCACAGGATCTTATTTCATGATGCCGAGCCGGCATGAGGGCATGGGCGTAGCATTGGCCGAGGCCCTTGTCGCTGGGCTTCCTTGTCTCGTTAATGATGCGCCGGGCCTACGGTGGGCGCGCTCAATTGATGGTGTCGAAATGATCCCAGAATCAAGAGACGCATGGATTGCAGCCGCCATGGCAATGCCGCGAAAATCCCGTGGAGAGATGCCTACCAGCATTGACTTTTCCGCATCCAGGGGCAGTTTTGAATATGCGGAAGTGTATAGAGATGCAGCCCAACGAAAATTGCGCCGCATCTGGTCAAAGGAGGCTCCGAGTGTTGAGATGGGCTAAAAGTAGAAGAAATTACCGTACGACCGTCACGTCAAACATCGAGGTGGGAACAGGGTTTAGAGCAGGAAATAATTCGATCGTGTGGGCGCCCAGGAAACTTACGCTTGGTAACAATGTGCATCTTGGGTCAAACGTACGAATAGAAGTCGACGGCACGATCGGTGACTCCGTTTTGATAGCCAATTCAGCCGGAATAGTCGGTCGCACCGATCATTCGACGGCTGAGGTGGGGGTGCCGATCACCGAGACCGATTGGGTCGGTCGTTCTCCTGCGCGCTTGAGTCAACCAGTCGCCATTGGCTCTGATGTCTGGATTGGCTACGGTGCGGTTGTGCTATCAGGGGTCTCAATTGGGGACAGTACTGTCATTGGTGCGGGTGCGGTCGTAACGCGCGATATTCCTGCAAATTCAATCGCAGTCGGCAACCCGGCACGTGTGATCGGTCGTCGCTTTGATGAGGCTTCTTTTGCGGCACACTGGGCAAAGCTCACATCGTTGGGTTACACACGGAACAGTGAACTTTAAAAATGTCACCTAATGCGTTGAATTCGCCGTGTGCAGAAGTTTCAGTTAGGGGTTTTCAATGACTGGCGTCCGGATTCTCTACGTTCCCAATGAAGCTGGCGATTTTCGGCAACTAGGTTTTCGTCGTCCGCTGGCAAACTTGGTTCGGGCAGGCCTTATCTCTGATGCGGATGTCTTCAGCCTGCAGTGGCGTATACGGAATGGCGGGGACGCCGAGGAGCATCGGCAAGACCTCATAAAACGAATTCAAGGTTTTAGACCCAATGTTGTGCTCATGCAGCACCTGGGAACAACCGGACTGACAGATAAACACTTCAAGGCGATGCGGGCAGCCGGCGAGTTCGATTTTATTTATCATGAGGCAGACCCCTATAGCCGGTTCCTTCACCCGCTACCGAAGCCTGCTCAAGCTGCCGGCCGGGCTGCGGACGTGACCTTCACTGTTGGTTCCGGCGTTTTTGCTGAGAACTTTCGACGAGCAGGGTCAAGGGATGTGCGCTGGGCTTCCCACGTTTTCGAACCTGATCGTTATCAGTTCAGTCCGGTATCGGTCGAACCAGTTCGCGAGCACGACGTAGTAGTGGTCGCAAATCGAAATTCTCCTCGATTTAGAGGACACCCAAACTGGCGTGACCGCATCAAGTTTGTCTCTATCCTGCAGGACCGGCTTGGTGATCGACTAGCTATATACGGGCGGGGGTGGACAGGGGCAGGCGCACAGGGACCCATTGACTTCTCGAAGCAGAACGAAGCTATTCGTTCCGCGTGGGTAAGTGCCAACTGGGACCACTATGCGAAGGAGCCGCACTATTTCTCAAATCGCCTTCCTATCTCACTTGCGTCGGGCTCAATTCACGCAACTACGTACCATCGGGGATATGACTCCTTGTTCCCCGATTCTACGCGCGCCTTTTTAATGCATAATAGATCACCGCGTGGACTGGTTGAAGATATCGAACAATACCTGTCTCAGACATCTCCTGCGGATCGAATTGACGCTGGTAGCCGCGCTCAACGATTCGCCTATAAAGGTTTCCGCCAAGATGATCAACTCGTTAGGTTTCTCAACTTTCGAGAAGTGAAGGTTGATCCGAATGCCGCTTCTGATTCGTGGGATCTCGGAGATCTCTCCATGACTGCCGTTTAGTTTCGCGTTGCTGAGTGGAGTCATGAACCCGCGAAGTATGCAGCTTATCCGAGCGGCTAAGGAATCATCACATTTCCCAGAAACAAGATTTGTAGGAGATCTAATGAAAGTCGGACCAGTTCGCACAGTGCCCTTGAGGGCGTCATTGCACTTAGCCCGATATCGCAATGCTTTTCACCAACGGCACCTGGATATGCTGGAAAGAAAGTATGCGCCGTGGGCGGCGCAACGGGCGGATTATTCTCGGGCAACCGCTGCCTCAACCATCCACCCCTATCCCGGCTTGGGGCACCAGCTGGCGGGATGGATATCAGGATATTTGTGGGCGCGTGACCTGGGGATCGCATACACAGGGGGAGCAGTCACCCGTGATGCGGGAGGCCTGTTTAGATTTGTCACGGATCCTGCGGCCGTTGACGGAACAAGAGTACGACTGACGTCGGTCCTGGACGAGCGTGACGAGCGGAGTGTTACGGTTCTTCGCGGACAGGTGAACAAGGCCCTAATCCGGGCGCATGGCAGGCCGGTGAATTTCGAGTTCGCGTTGGATCAGCCGCGCTGGGACCAGACTCCGGCAGCTGGAGTAATCCGGGAAGCAGTTTTGCGTGGGTCGAAAGGAGCCCAGCTTGAGCAGATCTTGGTAAACAAGCAACCGTATATTGCCATGCACGTTCGGCGTGGCGATGTTGATCCAGCCATGATGGGCGGTGCAACCGGACACTCGCGCTGGATCGCCGAGGACTGGTACGTCTCCGTGATTCGACGGCTGCGGGAAAACCCGCATTTTGCTGAACTTGAGGTTAGGGTCTACGCGCTCGGAGAACCAGCCGACTTCCCACTCCTCTCTAGCGAAGGGGTCACCCTTTGCTTGAATAGGGAACGAGATCGCGATTTTATCGACATGTGCGCCGCAACAATACTTGTCGTGGCGCCATCGTCTTTCAGCTTTACAGCAGGGCTTGCCTCCCAAGGTGCCGTAATTGCAAGGCATCCCTGGTGGCATCACGTGCCCGACAGCGGAGCGTGGGTGAGAGCTGACGCAGACGGTCGCTTCAGCATGTCTGCCCTCGAACGCGCTCTCGCTGAAGCGATTTAGCCCTGTCTTCAACTGCAGCATCAGCGACAAATACATCAGGACGATCAAATATGAGCACAGCTCGTCGCCTACTTGCTGGCGCCTCTTGGGTCTACAGTGCCCAACTACTTACGGTTCTCGCGCAGTTTGCATATGCGGCGGTTACATCGAGGGCTGTAGGCCCGGCTGGATTCGGAGCTTATGCAGTCGCTCTTGCTGTTACAGGTCTAGTCTCACTGCTAGCTATGGGTGGCCTTGGCCAGACAATTTCGCGTATGGACGTCATAGAGCCCACTCGAGTCAGGCCTTTGGTGACCTACGCAGTCTTACTTGGAGGCGGCTGTGGTCTGATCTTATTGTTTACTGCACCCTTCTGGGGCTGGCTGTGGGGGGTTGAGTCGGCATCAGATCCGATTCGCTGGCTTGCGATAAGCAGTTCATTAAGTCCACTTCTGGGACTAGCCACAGGTCTAATGGCGCGCACCGGTAAGTTTCGCAGTTTGGCGTTGATTACGTTGAGCAGCAATATCCTTGGAATGGTTACAGGAGCACTTGCCGTGATCCACTGGCACACAGCCAGTTCGCTCGTTGTTTCGACCGCAGTCGCGCAGACTTTGACTCTAGTGGGAGCAATAATCTCCAGCGAGCGAGGCCTCCTTGGACTTTCCGCAATAAGGAAAGGACATGCTGACATTGGCTATAGCCGGAGGCTAACATCAACCAACATGCTGTCCTACCTCACTGGCAATATCGTGAAGTTCAGCATGACAAGGGGAATCGATACAGCCAGTTTAGGGCATTGGAATCGTGCAGAGGCTCTTACATCCATACCTATGCAACAAATTCAGAGTGCGCTGATTCGTGCAGTTTATCCTGAATTTCGTCATGACATCGAGGATTCGGCTCGGGCGAAGGTTGTATGGACCGACATGTTGGTCCTTGTCGCAGGAGCCTCGATGACGCTAAGCGCGGTGGCCCTGGTGCTCGTGCCGCCAGTGATTCCTTGGCTTTTCGGCTCTAATTGGGAGACCGCCGCAGCGCTGGCGGGTCCCTTAGCCATCGCAGGAGGCCTTCAAATTTTGTCTACACTTCTCGCCAGCGCGGTAGAAGCCTTAGGGCGCTTTCGGTGGATTGTCTCCACAGAGGTCATACTGATTGGTGTCCAGGTAATATCGGCGGTCCTTGTGCTGGTCACCCATACTTTATTCATTGCGGTCATTGCTCTTATATTGACCAACGTGGTCCGACACGGATGGCACATTTTCTTACTGGGACGTCGCGGCTACCTGGACATTCCGAGGCTCTTGAAGAATTACATTATGGCACTGGGGCTTTCAACCTTCATTGGCCTTGGTCTTTGGTGCTCGGTCCAACTCGTGAAAATGGGCGGCAGCTCGATTATGTATATAGTTTTGGCAGTACTTGCAATGCTTCTTCCGATCGGCCTATTCCTTGCTCTTCGCCGTCGGCTTTCTATTGTCATCATCGCTCGCAAGTACGGGATCTTTCGGGGATAAGCCCGCATCGTGTTTGATCTTCTGATTCCGAAGAACCTTCCTTGTCATTCCCGCCCTAACGCCAGAAGATCTGGCAAGCAGCTCGTTTCCGAAACCTTAGGATCCGTATGTCGATATGGCTAGCCGGCTGTCGTGTATGGCAGATAGCGTGAGTTGGTACTCGTGTTCCGGGTTGTTGGTATTGCTGTTCCGGTGAGTTGGTACTGTCGTGGTT
>NZ_JARDJH010000017.1:0-88336 GCF_039907755.1 Pseudarthrobacter sp. CC12
ACTTCTTCGAGAACCGCAGCTAAGCCCTTAGAGTTGACCTCGTACATTTACGAGTCCAACTTTCGGGGACCAGTTCACAAGGAGCGGCGGGGCTTTCGCATTGTGATCGGCGGCACAAACCATGTTGAATCGAAGGCATGGCTAATCAGAATCCGGCGATCCCGGACGAGCAACCACTGACCCCCTTCCACGACCTCGACCACTACCTGTCCATCCCACGGGTAAGCGGCCTTGCCCTGAGTCCCGACGGCTCCCGGCTGGTGACCACCGTCAGTACCCTGAACGGCAAGGGCACCGAATATGCCAGTGCGCTGTGGGAGCTGGACCCTGCGGGGCAAAAGCATGCCCGGCGCATCACCCGCAGTGCCAAGGGCGAGGCCGGCGCGGCGTTCGCCGCGAACGGCGATGTCTACTTCACGTCCGCGCGGCCCGATCCGGACAGCCCCGATGAAGAGCCAGTCAACGCCCTCTGGCTCCTTCCGGCAGACGGCGGGGAAGCAAGGGTGGTCCTCAGCCGGCCCGGCGGCGTCGGCAAGGTGATGACCGCCAGGAACGCTGATGCGGCATTCGTGGCCGCCGAGGTCCTGGCAGGTTCCGCGGATGAGGAGGACGACGCTGAACGGCGCAAATCCCGCAAGGACCGGAAAGTTTCGGCCATCCTGCACAGCGAGTACCCGGTGCGATACTGGGACGCCGACCTGGGTCCCGGCCAGCCGCGGATCTTCGCCGTGGAAACCGGCGAAGAGAAGGAGCAAGGGAAGCCCAAAACCGTTGACTCCACTGCGCCCCTGGTCCTGCGCAACCTTACGCCCGCTGCCGGCCCGCGGCTGAGGGAAGCTGAGACAGTGGTCAGCCCGGACGGAAAGACCGTCTACAGCAGCTACACCAGACCCCTCGCCAGGGCGGACAGCCGATCCGTCCTGGTGGCGGTGGATGTGGCATCGGGCAGCCTCAAGGTTCTCCTGGACCAGGAGGGCATGAGCTATTTCCCGGGTCCGGTCAGCCCGGACGGCAAGACCCTGGTGGTGCTCAGCGAAAGCGACTCCACCCCGCAACAGGCTCCAGAGATCAGGATGCACCTCCTGGACGTCTCCGGCGGACCGGGGGAGCCCGGCGGCCTCCAGCCCCTTGCCCACGATTGGGACCGCTGGCCCAAGCCGGCAGCATGGCTTCCAGACGGGTCCGCCCTCCTGGTCACAGCCGACGACGACGGCGCGTCGCCGGTTTTCCGGGTCAGCGTTCCGGCGGCTGCGGCTGAGGTGGGCATCGCCCGGGTGACGCAGGACGCTGCGGCATACTCCGACGTCGTCATCTCCCCGGATGGCCGTTATGCCTACGCCCTGCGCAGCTCGTACGAATTCCCGCCCGAAGCCGTGCGGATCGACGTGGCCACCGGGGAAACCACCTGCCTGCCTGCACCGGCCGAACGGCCGTCCCGCCCGGGCCGGCTGGAGCGGATTGCCGCCACGGCTCCGGACGGCTCCCGGGTTCCGGCCTACCTGGCCCTGCCTGAGGGCGCATCAGCGGAGGCGCCCGCGCCGATGCTGCTCTGGATCCACGGCGGCCCGCTGGGATCCTGGAACGCCTGGACCTGGCGGTGGAACCCGTGGCTCCTGGCGGCAAAGGGCTACGCGGTGCTGCTGCCGGACCCGGCACTGTCCACGGGCTACGGCCAGGCCTTCATCCAGCGCGGCTGGGGAGCCTGGGGCAAGGCGCCGTTCACGGACCTCATGGCCGTCACGGACGCCGCAGTGGAACGGCCGGACATCGATGAAGCCCGGACCGCTGCGATGGGAGGCTCCTTCGGCGGGTACATGGCCAACTGGGTGGCGGGGAACACGGACCGGTTCAAGGCCGTGGTCACCCACGCCAGCCTGTGGGCGCTGGACCAGTTTGGACCCACAACGGATGCCTCGCAGTATTGGCTGAAGGAAATGACCGAAGAGATGGCGCTGGAGAATTCACCGCACCTGCACGCGGAGAAGATCAGTTCGCCCATGCTGGTGATCCACGGCGACAAGGACTACCGCGTGCCCATCGGGGAAGGCCTGCGGCTCTGGTACGAGCTCCTGTCCAAGTCCCGGCTGGCAGCGGACCAGGACGGGCAGACCCCGCACCGGTTCCTCTACTTTCCGGACGAAAACCACTGGGTCCTCCAGCCCCAGCACGCCAAGGTCTGGTACCAGGTGGTGGAGTGGTTCCTGGCAAAGAACGTCCTGGGACAGGAGCTTGAGCTGCCCGCGGAACTGGGGCTGTAGGCTCCCGGCCGCTCCTGCGCCTCGTAGGATTGCCTAGTGACCGACTCCTTCCACATCCGCCCAGCACGCACCAGCGACGTCCACGCCATCAAGAAGCTTGTGGCTCCCCTGGCCGAGGAGCGCATCCTTATGGCGAAGGAGACGGTGGCGTACTACGAGAGCCTGCAGGAGTTCCGCATCGCTGAGTCCAGCGACGGCGAAATGATCGGCTGCGGGGCCCTGCACGTCATGTGGGAGGACCTCGCCGAAATCCGAACCCTTGCCGCGTCCGGGCAATGGCGCGGCAAGGGAGTGGGGCACGTCCTGGTGGAAAGCCTGCTGGAGGAGGCCCGGGCCCTCGGGGTGTCCCGGGTCTTCTGCCTGACCTTCGAGGTGGACTTCTTCAAGCGCCACGGCTTCGAGGTGATGGCGGACCAGTCCGCCGTGGACCCGGAAGTGTATTCGGAGCTCCTGCGTTCGCATGACGAAGGTGTGGCAGAATTCCTCGACCTGGCGCGCGTCAAGCCCAACACCCTTGGCAACACCCGGATGATCCGCACCCTCTAGGAAGCAGGGCCTTCCACCAGGGCAAACGCCTGTTTGCTTTATTCGAATTGATGGATAAACTTCTGGAGGCCGGTATGTGGGGGGCCTCAGGAAAGGGACAGTCATTGGGGGCTGTCCCTTTGCTGCGTCCCGGACCGGTTGCCCTGGCGGGCGGCCGGAAAACCGGGACCGGAGGAACCTACCGCCAGCCGTGATGCCGGTAGTAGGGTCGGAGACACATCCTTCAGGAGCACAGCCAGGAGCACCGCCATGAAGAAACTCATCAACGATCCAAAATCCGTCGTCCAGGAATCTGTGCAGGGCTTCGGCCTGGCGCACGCCGGACTGGTCACCGTCAGTGAAGACCCCATCTACATCACGCGCAAGGACGCGCCAGTGGACGGCAAGGTGGGGCTGGTTTCAGGCGGCGGCAGCGGGCACGAGCCACTGCATGCCGGTTACGTGGGACGGGGAATGCTCGACGCCGCGGTGCCCGGGGCTGTGTTCACCTCACCTACCCCGGACCAGATCCTTCCCGCCACCCTCGCCGTCAACTCAGGTGCCGGCGTCGTGCATATCGTCAAGAACTACACCGGGGACGTCCTGAATTTCGAGACGGCGGCCGAGCTGGCCGAGGCTGAGGGGGTGAGCGTCCGGACCGTACTGGTCAACGACGACGTCGCGGTGGAGGACTCGCTGTACACCGCCGGCCGCCGAGGGGTGGGCGGCACCGTCCTAGTGGAGAAGATTGCCGGTGCTGCCGCCGAGCGTGGCGACAGCCTGGACGCGGTGGCCGCCATCGGCGAACGGGTCAACGCCAACGTCAGGACCATGGGCGTCGCACTGTCGGCCTGCACGGTGCCGCACGCGGGCACGCCCAGTTTCGACCTCGCCGACGACGAGATCGAAATTGGGATCGGTATCCACGGCGAACCCGGCCGGCACCGGATTCCCATGGAAGACGCCGACAGCATCACCAACCGCCTGCTGGAACCCGTGCTGGCCGACCTCAAGATCAGTTCCGGGGACAAGGTCCTGCTTTTCGTCAACGGCATGGGCGGCACGCCGCTGAGCGAGTTGTACATCGTGTACCGGCGGGCAGTGCAGGTCCTGGCTGACGCGGGCGCCACCGTGGAACGGACACTGGTGGGCAACTACATCACCGCACTGGAGATGCAGGGCTGCTCCATCTCGGTCCTCCGGCTCGACGACGAGCTCACGGAACTCTGGGACGCCCCCGTGCACACCGCCGCCCTGCGCTGGGGCGTGTAGCCGTGGTGCTTGATGCAAACTGGGCCGTGAAGTGGCTGACGCTGTGCGCGCAGGCCATGGCTGAACACCGCGTCGAACTCATCGAGCTGGACCGCGCCATCGGGGACTCTGACCACGGCGAGAACATGGACCGCGGCTTCCAGGCGGTCCTTGCCAAACTGGGCGAATCGACGCCCGAGACGCCGGGGGCCGCGCTGAAGATGACCGCCATGACCCTGATGTCGAAGGTAGGCGGTGCCGCCGGCCCCCTTTACGGGACCGCGTTCCTTCGCGCTGCCACCGCCCTGGGTGATTCCGCAGAAATTGATGCCTCCGCCTGGGCAGGCGCCCTGGCAGCGGCCCGGGACGGGATCGTGGCGCGCGGCAAGGCTGAGTCCGGGGACAAGACCATGGTGGATGCGTGGACGCCGGCGGTTGATGCTGCCCGCGCGGCAGCCGACGGCGGCAGTACGGATGTTCTGGGCGTCCTGGTGGCCGCCGCTGAGGCTGCCGAGGCAGGGGCGGTGGCCACCGACCCCATGGTGGCGCGGAAAGGCCGCGCCAGCTACCTTGGCGAACGCAGCGCTGGCCACCGGGACCCCGGGGCAGCCTCCAGCGCTTTGATCCTGCGCGCGGCCGTTGGGGCAGCTGCGTGACCGTAAGCATCGTGGTGGTGTCCCATAGCGCAAAGATTGCCGACGGCGCCGTGGAGCTGGCCGCCCAAATGGCACCGGACGTGGTGATCCTTCCAGCCGGCGGCACCGATGATGGCAGGATCGGCACCAGCCTGGAGAAGGTCCTCGCCGCCCTGGAAGCAGCCAGTGGGCAGGCGGCAGGGGCTGGTGCGGAGGGCACCGTCGTGCTGACGGACCTGGGATCAGCAGTGATGACCGCGGAATCGGCCCTCGAGTTTTTGGAGAACCCCGCGGGCGTCCTGCTCGCCGACGCACCACTGGTGGAAGGACTGGTGGCCGCGGCCGTCGCCGCGCAGGGTGGAGCAGATGTGCAGGCGGTCCGGAAGGCGGCCGAAGGCGTGGGGATCCCCGCCGGCCAGCCGGCACCGGCCGCCGGCGGAACGGACCACCTTGAATCTCCCACCAGCGCCGCCCCTGACTTCACCGGCGATTTCGAACTGGTCAACCAGGCAGGCATGCATGCCCGGCCCGCCGCGAAAGTGGCAGGCGGCCTGGCCTCCCTTGACGCGGAGGTCACCATCAACGGGGTGGACGGAGCGTCCATGACCGGCCTGATGACGCTCGGGGCAGGCAAGGGTACGGTGCTGCACGTTGAAGCCTGGGGCGCCGACGCGGAAAAGGCCGTGGAGTATGTCGGGGGCCTGGTGGAGGCCGGCTTCGGCGAGCCCTGAGCCGCCAAACGGTTCCTGCGAATAAGCTCGATGCCATGGAACGGCCGCTTGCAGAAAACTCCCAGGAAATCGAAGTGCTGGACGGCCAGGCCTCCGTGGAGGAACTGCTCGCCGAACTCGGCTTCGACTGGAGCGCTGAGCCGGTGGCCGGAGGACCGCTGCCCGGAAACCCTGGGGGCGATACCTTCACCCAGCCGGTGTTTTTCTAGCCCGGCGGCTTTTGGGGTACGGGCTGCTGGTGCAGCCCGCCGCCGTCCAGCGTGAGGGATGCCGACAGGAACTTTCCGCACTGCTCACCGAATGGATACAGCGCCTGCGGACGGAACTCCAGGGTGCGGACGGCCAGCGCCGTGCCGTTGGAAGCCGTGCCGGAAGCGGTCACCACCATGGGTGATTCCGTAAGCGTCTCCAGCATCAGCGTTGCCACCTTGGTTCCGTCCGGAGATGCGGTGGCCGAACAGGCACCCTCTTCGGTGCACCCCTGACCCACGGAGGAGCTGCCGGCGCGCAGTTCGGCGTCGGACTCCTTGCAGGTGCCGTCCTGGCAGGCCCGCAGGTGCAACGTGCGCACCTGGGAGGAGTAGCCGGCGGTGACTGTCACGGTCACGGCGGTGGCCTGCGCAATCGCCGGGCAGGCGCTGCCGGCCGGCCCGCAGGCGGAAAGGAGCGCCGCAGCCATCCCCAATGCCACCAGCAGTCCCGGCTTGTGCATGCCTTCAGGCTACCGCGCCGGCGGGACACTCAGCCCATCGGGAAAATGCCGATAAACCAGAACGACGCCACCGCGAAGACGGCGAAAAACGCGATCAGGCACCCCGTGGCGGTACGTGGCTCCGATGACACTTGGAGTGACTCATTGGGATCCGCCGGGTTGTAGGCCACCTCGATCAGAGAGCCCGGCACAGGCGGCTGCACCCCGGAAATCTCCGACTTGCCCATGAAGAGGGTGCCGCGCGGGTCCGTGAACTGGTACGTGGGGAAGTGGCGGAGGTTCCTGCTGGAGCCGCCAATGCCGCTGGTCCAGCCGGTGGCGCTGCCGGTGACCGTTGCCTGCGCCTTCGGCCAGGACGCCATTTGCTGTTGCTGGCGCCTGGTCCTGCGGGCCGCGTAGAGCAGCGAAAATACCACGCCGGCAACGAACAGCGCCCACACGATGTACAGAATGGTCTTCACGTTTCCCCCGGTTCCGGTCACCAAGAAGTATGCCATCCCGGGCGGGCGCCCCGGCGGGTCAGGCTGGAAGCTGGTAACCGCCGTCGTGCATCTCCGCCAGCCCGTCCGCCAGCAGCCCCGCCAGCGCCCGTTCCAGCTGTTCAGGCGCGGAGTTGAGCCGGTGCAGCGCGGCCAGCGGCACGCCGATCCCTTCGGGGGCGAAGCCAAGGTCGGCGGGTTCACGCTGGAACATGTCCGGCGGCACCGGCGATTCCGCCAGCCGGAGCACGGCCAGCACGGCGCCGCGGACCTGGCGGTCGGTGCCGTGCCATGCCTGCCCCTTGGGAACGTACGACGGCGGGGGCTCACCCGCCGCCAGCCAGGCGCAGGAGTCCTTGACCGGGCAGGCGGCGCACTTCGGCGCCCGGGCGGTGCACACCAAGGCCCCAAGTTCCATCACCGCGGCGTTCCAGCGCACGGAGGTATCGTCGTCGTCCGGCAGCAGGGCAGCGGCCAGGCGCATCTCCGCCGCCGTCAGTGCAGGGGCGGGCAGTGCGACGCCGGACACCAGCCGGGCGTGCACCCTGCGGATGTTGGTGTCCACCACCGTTTCCCGGCGGCCGTACGCGAACGCTGCCACCGCGGCGGCCGTGTAGCTGCCCACCCCGGGAAGGGCCAGCAGCTCGGCGTGGGCGTCCGGGACCCTGCCGCCGTGGTCCTGCACGATCGCGGCCGCTGCGGCGTGCAGCCGCAGCGCCCGGCGGGGGTAGCCCAGCCGGCCCCAGGAACGGACGGCTTCCCCTGCCGGTTCGCCCGCCAGCCCGGCGGGGGTGGGCCAACGCTTGAGCCACTCCTGCCACACGGGGAGGACCCGGACCACCGGTGTTTGCTGCAGCATGATCTCGCTGACCAGGACGCCCCACGGGGAGCAACCGGGTTCACGCCAGGGCAAATCGCGGGCAATGCCGGCGAACCACCCGTTGATCCGTTGGTGGAGCTGGTCCAGTTCTGCATTGTCCGCCCGGGCAGGCGTGATGGGGGAGGTTTGAGTGTCGATGCCAACACTGTAGTGGATGGGTTCGCGCGGGCGGCAAACCGGTTGTGACGAGAGCGATGCGGCTGCGGCGGCGTGGTGGCAGTGCAGATCCGGTGGGTTTCCCTAGCCTAGGAGGATGGGCAGGCAAGGCAATTCATCAGCGCGCGGCACTGCAGCGGGTTCCAGCAGCGTCCGGAAACCGAGTGCCGCCGTGTACCGGCGGCGGCGCCTGGCGGCCGGCGGCGCGCTCCTGCTTGCAATCGTGCTGGTGGTCAGCGGTTTCGCGCTCGCCGGTGCCTTCCGCGGCGGTTCGCAGCAGGCCTCATCCACCCAGCCCTCCTCCACCGATTCCGCCTCTGCGGCTTCGGCAGGCGCCCCCTCAGCTTCGGCCCCGGCAACTCCATCCGCCTCACCGACGCCCACTGTGGCGCCGACCCCCACCTGCAACCAGAACCTGGTGACCGTCACGGCCGCCACCGACAAGCCCTCCTACGGCCCGGGCGAAAACCCGCTGCTCACCCTGAAAGTGACCAACGGCGGCACCGTCCCCTGCGAGGTCAACATCGGAACCTCACAGATGGAGTTCCTGGTCACCAGCGGCGCTGACCGGATCTTCTCTTCGAAGGACTGCCAGGCTTCGAGCGAGGACCTGGTGAAGGTGATTGCGCCGGGCGCCAGCGAAACCGCCAACTTTCCGTGGGGCAGGAACCGCAGCGCCGATGGCTGCAAAGCCGTGGCCGCCGCCCCCGGTGGCGGCGGGGCGTACTACATCTTCACCGCGAAACTCGGTTCGCGGGCCAGCCCCAAGGCCGTCTTCCAGCTGAATTGAGCTGCCCTTTCATCGATTGCTGCGTAACTGTCGCTTTCAGGCTTCATAACGACAACGACGGAGCACTCGATGGGCGTCATCCCACGGATGGGGATTTCAGAGGAAGCGGTCCAGGAGGCTGGCCTCTGCCATCCGGCTCAGGCCTTCGCGCACAGTGCGGGCGCGCTGGTCACCGATCCCGTCAACGGTCATGAGGTCGTCAATGGTGGCAGCCATCAGGAACTGCAGGCCGCCGAAATGGTCCACCAGGCGGTCGGCTACGGCCTTGGGAACTGCCTTCAGGCCGGACAGCAGCCGGTACCCGCGGGGCTGGACCACTGCATCGAGGTTGGCTTCCCCGCCCGCGAAACCAACAATGGCCGCGATCTTGCCCAGGTCGATCAGTTCCGTGGGGCCAAGGTTGACCAGTTCGTGGACGGCTTTGTCGATGTCATCCGCGGAGGCATTAGGGCTGGCATAGTCGCGGATAATAACGTCGCTGCCGGGCCCCCTTCCCACGGTGAGTTCGTCGAGCTGGAGGGAGAGCAGCCGGCCGTCCTCGCCCAGTTCCAGCACATACTGTGAAATTTCCTCGGAGATGCGGCGGACCATTTCCTGCCGCTGAAGGGTGACTGCAACGTCCCGTACCGTCACCATTGCTTCGATTTCCAGCGCGGACAGCGAACTGGTGACCTGGTCCAGCCGGGCACGGTACCGCTCCAGGGTGGCGAGAGCCTGGTTGGCGCGTGCCAGGACGTTTTCGGAACCCTCCAGGACATGCCGCAAACCGTTAACGTACAGGGCGATGATCTGCATGGACTGGCTGACGGAGATAACAGGCACTCCGGTCTGCTTAGCCACCCGTTCCGCCGTGCGGTGGCGGGTGCCTGACTCCTGTGTTTCGATGCTTGAGTCCGGGACCAGTTGGACGGCTGCGCGCAGGATATTGCCGGCGTCCTTGTCGCAGATGATGGCACCGTCCATCTTGGCCAGCTCCCGCAGGCGGGTGGGCGAAAACTCGATGCCGATATCGAAGCCGCCGGAGCAGATGGAATCGATGGTGCGGTCAGAGCCCAGGACGATCAGTGCGCCCGTGCGCCCCCGGAGGATCCGTTCCAGGCCGTCGCGGAGGGGAGTTCCGGGTGCAACCCGGCCCAGCGTGGCCCTCAGCGATTCTTCGGGGCTCCGCGCCATAGGTGTTTCCCTTCGAAGGTGCGGACCGCCGCCCGCAGGAATGCCGGCATCTGCAGTTGTCCGGCAGGACCAAAAAGTGCTCTGGTTCCCGCAAGCTCAATGATAGGGGTAAGAAGCCCAAGTTCCGCACGGGCAAGCCCCAAAGTGCCTCATTAGGGGGTGGGCCGGACAGCGGGGAAAGTGCAGTCCGGGCCACGCACCCGATGGGTACTTTTCGTGCTCCCGGCCCGCGGCCGGGATCTCCGCTCAGGCCGCCCCGGCCAGCGGCGTCACCGTTTTAGTGCTGCTGTCCCACAGCCGCGCCGCCGCGCATCGGCCGACGATGCGCAGGTCCAGCAGGTCCAGGGCCGTTCCCAGCTGGTGACCGGGGATGCGGCGGGAGATGGTGGCGTGCGGAGTCCAGGCGCCCGGCAGCGTCAGCGGCTGCGCACCGGAAAGGCCCTGGTGCAGGCGCCGGTGCAGGTCCAGCAGGGGAGCGGTTGGCAGGACCGCGCGGGCCAGCACATATTTGCCCGGGCCGGCCGGAAAAACGATGGCTCCGGAAAACGTCATGTCCAGGGGCAATGCTGCCCAAGGTCCTTCCTGCCCGGCCTGCAGGTCCATGCCTGCGGCGAGCGTGACGTGCGGGCTGTTGCTGGGGGAGGTGTGCGCGGCCAGGCTTGGGAGGCCGGCGGCCCCGAGCCTCTCCCAGTCGGCGCGGAGGAGGGCGGCGGTGTTGTCATCAAAGACCAGTTCGATGCTGCGCATAAGCACATCATGCCGGTCGGCGGGGTGGCCGGGGAAACGTCAGCGCTTGCGGTCCCGGAGCATCCGCTCCAAATCCCGGCTGACCTTCGAAAGGGACGCCGCCCGGAGCGCTTTGTGCTCGGCCGCGGTCTGGACGCCGCGTTTTCGCTGCGCGGCTGACGGAAGGGCAGCAGCCGGCCCCTGCGTGGCCGCACCAGCCGGGCCGGCGGCCAGGTTGGTGGCGAGCGGATCGAAGAAGAGGTTGCCCGGGAAAATGGCGCCGTGGATCATGCGCCAAAGCTAACGGCCCGGCATTTCGAGGCTTTGAACGTCCGGTTTCGCCCGCGTTAAGCGCAGCCGGGACCGGTTTGCGGCCCTGCGATAAACTTGTACTTTGGCCCTCTGCCAATGACATTCCCGCCCGTGAGCCGCAGTGCAGAACCCGAAAGGCCCTGGGCAGCCACAACCGCAGCGAAAGTAGCACCGTGTCCCAAGATGTCCTGACCCCCGCCCGGATCTCCGAGATTCACAAGGAGGCGGGCCGCCGCAGGACCTTCGCCGTCATTTCCCACCCTGACGCCGGCAAGTCCACGCTCACGGAGGCCCTCGCCCTGCATGCCAAGGTGATCGGTACCGCGGGAGCCTCCAGCGGCAAGGCCAACCGCAAGGAAACGGTCTCGGACTGGATGCAGATGGAGAAGGACCGCGGTATCTCCATCAGCTCCGCCGCGCTGCAGTTCTCCTACCGGGACACTGTCATCAACCTGCTGGACACCCCCGGCCACGCAGACTTCTCGGAAGACACCTACCGCGTGCTCGCCGCCGTCGACTGCGCCGTCATGCTGGTGGACGCCGCCAAGGGCCTGGAAACCCAGACCATGAAGCTCTTTGAGGTCTGCAAGCAGCGGAACCTGCCCATCATCACCGTCATCAACAAGTGGGACCGTCCCGGCCTGGACGCGCTGGCCCTGATGGACGAGATCACCGAACGCACCGGCCTGCAGCCGATGCCGCTGACCTGGGCCGTAGGGATCTCCGGCGACTTCCGCGGCGTCTGGGACCTCCGGAACGACCGCTTCGCCCGGTTCCAGCGCAACAACGCCGGAGCCCAGATTGCCATCACCGAGTACTTCACCCCCGAGGAAGCAGCCGAGGACCAGGGCAGCAACTGGTCCGAGGCCGTCGACGAAGCGGGTCTGGTGATCGAGTCAAACCTGGACTTCGACGTCGAGGCCTTCCACGGCGGAAAGGCCACCCCCATCCTGTTCAGCTCCGCAGCGCTGAACTTCGGCGTGAAGGAACTGCTGGACGCGCTGGTTGACTTCGCCCCGCCGGCCGCGCCCCGCCCGGACATCGACGGCAAGCCGCGACCGGTCGAATCGCCGTTCTCCGGCTTTGTGTTCAAGGTCCAGGCGGGCATGAACAAGGCGCACCGCGACCACGTGGCCTTCATCCGCGTCTGCTCCGGCGTTTTCGAGCGCGGCATGGTGGTCACCCAGACCCGCACCGGCAAGTCCTTCGCCACCAAGTACGCCCAGCAGGTGTTCGGCCGCGAACGCGAGGTCATCGACGAGGCCTACCCCGGCGACGTGGTGGGCCTGGTCAACGCTTCCTCGCTGCGGGTGGGAGACAGCCTGTTCCTCGAGGAGGCGGTGGAATACCCGGCCATCCCGCTGTTCGCCCCTGAGCACTTCCAGGTGGCCCGGTCCAAGGACCCCAGCAAGTTCAAGCAGTTCCGCCGCGGCATCGAGCAGCTGGAACACGAAGGCGTCATCCAGCTGCTCCGCTCCGACCTCCGCGGAGACCAGGCGCCGGTGCTTGCCGCCGTCGGGCCCATGCAGTTCGAAGTGGTGGAGGACCGCATGGCGCACGACTTCAGCGCCCCCATGCGGCTGGAGCGCCTGCCCTACTCGCTGGCCAGGATTTCGACGGCGGATGCCATGCCCGCGCTGGCAAACGTTCCGGGCGCCGAGGTGCTCCTGCGGTCCGACGGCGAATACCTCGCCTTGTTCAACGACGTCTGGGCGCTGCGCCGGATCGAGAAGAACCACCCTGACCTGACGCTGCTGCCCATCGGCACGCACAACCCGGCGAAGTAAGGCACTTGTGGAAACTCCTGCACCCCGCGCCGTAGTAACCGGCACCGGAACCATCAACCCCCTTGGTTCCACGGTCAAGGAAACCTGGGAAGCCCTGCTGGACGGCCGCTCCGGAATCATGGTGCTGGACCAGGACTGGGCGGAACAGCTGCCGGTCCAAATGGCCGGCCAAGTCACCGCTGACCTTTCGGAGCACCTCAGCACCCGCGAAATGAAGCGGATGGACCGCTGCGGCCAGCTCGCCCTGGTTGCGGCCCGGGAGGCCTGGACGCAGGCCGGCAGCCCCGACGTGGACCCTGAACGGTTCGCGGTGGTGATCGGGTCCGCTTACGGCGGACTGGGTTCCACCATCGAGCAGGACCGGGCACTGAACCAGTCAGGTCCGCGCAAGGTGTCGCCCCATACCCTGACCCGGCTGATGGTGAACGGGCCGGCCGCGTGGGTGTCCATCGACCTCGGTGCCCGCGGGGGCGCCCGGACGCCTGTCAGCGCCTGCGCCTCCGGGGCTGAGGCGATTGTGCAGGCGGCAGAGCTGATCCGCTCCGGTGCTGCCGACGTCGTGATTGCCGGCGGTGTGGATGCTTCCGTCAATGACCTGGTGATCAGCGGCTTCGCCCAGATCCGTGCCCTGTCCACCCGTTCGGATGACCCGCAGCGGGCCTCGCGTCCCTTCGACGGCGGCCGGGACGGCTTTGTGCTCGCCGAGGGCGCCGGAGTGGTGGTGCTGGAGAGCGAGGAGCACGCCCGTGCCCGCGGTGCCGCCGTCCTTGGGGCCGTGGCCGGCGGAGCGGTGACTTCCGATGCCAACGACATTGTGGCCGCCGATCCCGCGATGCAGCGGCGGGTCATGCAGAAGGCACTGGATGCGGCAGGCATGCAGCCGGCTGACATCGGCTTCGTGCATGCACACGCCACGTCCACCCCGGTGGGCGACCGGCTGGAAGGCCAGGCGATCAATGCAGTCTTCGGCGCCTCCGTGCCGGTCACGTCCACGAAGGGGCACACCGGACACCTGCTGGGCGGCGCCGGTGCGCTGGCCGCCGTCGTGGTCCTCGAAGCCCTGCGCACCGGACACCTGCCCGGGACGCTGAATGTGGAGTCGCTGGACCCGGAAGTGGACCTCAACGTCGTGACCGAAAACTCCCTGGCCCTGGCTGCCGGATCCCCGCGTGCCGGCCTGGTCAACGCGTTCGGCTTCGGTGGACACAGCGTTGCCCTGGTGATCGCCGGCGCCTAGGCAGACGCTGAAAACGCCGGAATGGTGCGGGGACGCCGGAACCCTCCGGCGTTCCCGCACTGTACCGGCGATCCGGAGGGAGCGGGCCATCCACGCAGGTCTTCTAGCTGGCTGCCAGGCCCTCAACCAGTGCATCCAGGATGGGCAGCTGGCCCTTCACGAGTTTGGTCCGGGCCTCCTGCTCCGGGAACCAGCGGGCGTCGTCAATTTCGGGATAGTGCTGGATTTTGCCGGACCCCTTGGGCCATTCCAACGGGAACGTGTTGCTGGAGACCACCTCAGGGGCGAACCCGGCTTCGGCGGCATAGGCGGTGATGAGCTTTCCCGAGGACTGCCGGAACTCGCCCAGCAGCCGGTATTCGGCCTCCGGGGCCGCGGTCCCCATCTCTTCTGCAAACTCCCGCAGCGCCGCGGCCAGCGGATCCTCGCCGTCGGCATACTCACCTTTTGGAATGGACCAGGCGTGGGCGTCCTTGCGCGCCCAGAAGGGACCGCCCATGTGGGCGATCCACACCTGCAAGCCATCCCGGGCCTCCGCGGGAGTGGCGGAGTCCTGTTGGTACAGCAGGATGCCTGCGCTTCGAATGGGCATTGGGTCTCCGGATCGTCAGAAAAGTGCAGTTGCCGTCCGCCGTTAACGTGGAGTTCACGGCGCTGCTCTAGGTTATTCCTTCAGGCACATTGCCAGTCACTCCGCTCGAAAGGAGCACTCGTGGCCAACATTGCTGAGGTTTTGGGACGGCTTACGCCGGAAGAAGTGGACGAGCTCCGCAGCCTTGGTCCGCAGGGCCACCTGCCGCGGCATCTGGTGGATGCCCTGGACCGCGCGGCCGGGGGGACGGGCTCGGGCCGGGGATACTATGTGGCAAACGGCAACGTCAGCGCCACCGGCGGCCCGCTGCTGGTGCTGCGCAGCGACGTTTCCAGTTGGCTGGCAGGCGCCCCGTCCTGAATTGCCTGCCCGCAACCCTTTCCCGGCTTTGGGGGCTGGCAAGGCTCCGGGCTGGCTAGGCGTGCGGCAGGATGAACGTTGCCGTGGTGCCCACGCCGGGCTCGCTGTCCAGGCTGATGGAACCTCCGTGGCCTTCGACGATGGTCTTGCTGACGGGCAGTCCCAGGCCGGCGCCCGGGATGGCCGTTTCGCGTGACCGCGCCGAACGGAAGAACTTGGTGAACGCCTGTTCCTGCTCTTCGGCGGTCATCCCCAGCCCGGTATCGGTGATGGAGCACGCCATGCCCGAGCCGGTGCTGAGGGCGCGGGCCGTGATGGTGCCGCCGTTGGGGGAGTACTTGATGGCATTCGAGAGCAGATTCCGGAACACCTGGCTGATCCGCTCCGGGTCCACCCTGGCTGGGAGCGGCTCCTCCGCGTCAAGCACCAGCTGGAGCCCGTTGCCGGCCGCCTTGGGCTGGGCGGCGTCAACCTCCAGCGCCAGCAGGCGGGCCAGGTCCGTCTCCTCGAGTGAGAGGTCAACGCGCTCGGATGCGACGGCGATGAGGTCATTGACCAGGTTCAGCAGGTGTTCTGCGTTCCGGCGCACCACATTGAGCTCCTCCCTGACGTCCTCGTGGCCGGGTTCGTCCAGGACCAGTTCCAGGTAGCCCAGGATGGAGGTCAGCGGTGTCCGCAGCTCGTGAGAGACAGTGGCAACGAAGTCGTCCTTGGCGGCCAGCGCACTCACCAGGCTGGTGACGTCAACGAAGGTAATGACGGCACCGGCTCCCTGGCCACCCACCGGCGGGAAACCATGCGAGCTCACGGAGTAGGCATGCTGCCGCTCCGGAGGGCCGGCCCAGTACAGCTCGTCCGCAAAGGCGTCCCCGGCTGCGGCCCGCGCTGCGGGTAGAAGGGCCGCCGGTACGGGGGTGCAACGGTCCGCCATCAGCAGGCCCTGCCCGCCGGAAGGATCCACGACGCCGGCCAGGGCAGGGTCCGTGCGCATGGCCTTGTTTGCCAGCACGGTGCGGCCCCGGGCATCCACCACCCACACGCCCACACCCACGGCCTTCAGCACTGCGTCGAGCAGGCCCTGGCGGCGGACGCTTTCGTCCAGGGTGCGCGCCAGGTCCTGCTCATCCTGAACGATCCGCGCGCGATGCCGGCGGAGGGTGGTGGCTACGACGTGGGCGCTGACCGCGACGACGGCCATTACCAACGGGAGGATGAGGACACGGATCATGGATCCGCCCGCCGGTACCGAGCCCTGGACGAATGAGGGGGCCACCGTACTGAGGACGGTTCCCACAATGGCCAGGACGGGCATGTACGGCCGGACCTGCGCAGAGAGCCAAATGACGGGGAAGAGCAGCGTCACGCTCAGGACACTGAAGGCCGGGCCTCCCGCCTCGCGCGTGAACCCGATGGCCAGGCAGTCGAGGAGCGGAATAACGGCGAAGGCGCTTGCCGGGAGCCTGCCCCACGGGATGGCAACGCATGCGGCCGCGATGGCCACATGGAACAGCAGGGCCGCCATGAACAGGTTGCTGGCCAGCGTCGCCGGGCTGAAGGCGGCCGCGGCAAGTACCACCAGTCCGACAGTCGCCGAGACCGGCAACTGGCACACCGCTATGCGCTTGCGCGCACTGAGCCCCCCGAACAGGCTATCCAGACGGTCCGACACCACAGGCTGCATGGGTGCCCTGCGTGCCTGGCCGGCAACGTCTGCGACGCCCTGCTGTTCCTGCATCACCAAGCTTCCCCCAGCACAGAAATCAACGACCTCCGTTTGCCTGAAGGTTCTGCACCTAGAGTACCCGCCAGGAAACCGGGCGGCCGCCAGGCCCTACGACCGCCAGGCTTGGGCTGCTAGCCGATTAACAGGCTGAGCGCCTCCGTTAGGTGCTCCACTTCCCGCACCGAGAAGCCGGCCGGCACAGGCCCAGGCCCCGTGTGGCTGGCAGGAACCACGGCGTGCGTGAACCCCAGCCGGTGGGCCTCCTGGATGCGCTGGTTGATCCCGGGAACGGGCCGGACCTCGCCGGCCAGGCCTACCTCGCCAAAGGCAATCAGGCGGATGGGCAATGGCTTGCGGGCCTTGGCTGAGGCCACGGCAAGGGCGACGGCAAGGTCCGTGGCAGGTTCACTGAGCTTTACCCCGCCCACGGTGGCAACGTAGGAGTCATCCTTGTGCAGCAGGGTGCCCGCACGCTGCTGCAGGACGGCCAGCAGCATGGACACCCGCGAGCTGTCCAGGCCGCTGGTGGCGCGGCGCGGCTGCGAGTTGGGGCTTTCGGCGAGCAGCGACTGCACCTCCGCCAGCAGGGGACGGCGCCCCTCCATGGTGACCGTGATGCAGGTCCCGGAGACAGGTTCCTTGGTGCGGCTGACGAACAGTCCGGACGGATCGGCCAGGCCCTCGATGCCGTTCTCATTGAGGTCGAAGCACCCGACGTCGTCGGTGGGCCCATACCTGTTCTTCACCGCGCGCAGGAGCCGCAGCCGGGAGTGCCGCTCGCCCTCGAACTGGCACACCACGTCCACCAGGTGTTCCAGCAGGCGGGGACCGGCGATGGATCCGTCCTTGGTGACGTGACCGACCAGCAGGGTGGTCATGTTCCGCCGTTTGGCGGCCGCAATGATCGATGCCGCCACCTCGCGGACCTGGGATACGCCGCCGGCGCTGCCGTCGACGTCGGCGCTGCTGAGGGTCTGCACGGAGTCCACGATCAGCAGCCGAGGTTCGATCTTTTCCACCTGCCCCAGGGCCTGCCCCAGGTCCGTTTCCGCCGACAGGTACAGGGATTCTGCGACGGCGTCGATCCGCTCGGCGCGCAGCTTCACCTGGGCAGCCGACTCTTCGCCGGTGACGTAGAGGACATCCTGGGCAGTCCGGGCGAACTTGGCGGCCACGTCCAGCAGCAACGTGGATTTTCCGACGCCGGGTTCGCCAGCGAGCAGGATGACAGCGCCGGGAACCAATCCGCCGCCCAGCACCCGGTCCAGTTCGTCCACGCCGGTGGGAAGGAAAGCCGCCGTGGTGGCGTCCACATCGGCAATCCGGCGCGCAGGCTCCACGACTGTGGTGGCCGCCGTCGTCCGCGCCACGGCGGTGCCCGTTTCCTCAACCGTGCCCCAGGCCTGGCACTCGCTGCAGCGGCCCACCCACTTGGCCGTGGTCCAGCCGCACTCGGCGCATTTGTACGCGGGCGCCTTGGACGCCCGGGATGTCTTTGTTGCCATGCGTCCAACCCTAGTGGCGGCCACCGACACTAGAGCGCGGGCAGGACGTCCCTGGCCTCGGCGGCGTCCATGCCGGTGGCTTCCAGGAGGTCCACCATCAGCGGCCGGAACAGCATGACGACGGTTTCGCCTTCCAGCCGCTGGACCTCCAGCAGTTTGGGATGCAGGCGAAGGGCGATCTCGCTCAGGTCCCGACGGGCAGTGCGCAGGTGGGCGCGGCGCACTCCTTCATGCGTCTCCGCGAGCCCCAGCGACAGCTCGTCGATGGCGGCGGCCGTCTCCTGCAGCACCCCGGCGATGCTGTCCGTCGCCTCATCCGAGAGCGCTGTGTGGTTGATGGCGCTGGTCAGCCGGCGGGCGAACACGCGGCTGTTCCTCAGGGCAAGGTCGATGAAATCCAGGGACTGCTTCAGCCGGTCCAGTTCATCGCGGTGCCGGCGGTAGGCGGGAGCCAGGGTGGCAACCTCGCCGGACGCGCGAAGGGACTGGCGCATGGCATCCACGAGGGGCTGGCAGTTCCTGCCGCGGATCAGGGCGTGCCAGGCCTGCGTGGAGTCACTGTTGACCAGCGCGCCGGCGCATTCCCGCAGTACCTCCGCCAGTTCATGCAGCAGCTTCCGCACATCCCGGCGCGGCTCCTGGCGGGGATCCTTGGGCACAAGGATGGTCACCAGCAGGGCGAACATGCCGCCCACCACAGCATCGATACTGCGGGTGAACGGGCCACCGGACGGTGCCGGGAGCAAGACCACCAGCAGCGACTGCAGCGCCAGTTGGGTGGTGAAGATGTTTCCGCTGTCCAGGAACCGGGCCAGCAGGATGGAGAAGAGGAGCACGACGGCGGCCACCCAGATGTCGCCCCCCAGCCAGTGCAGGAGCAGGTCACCGACGGCGATGCCGATGGTGCAGCCCAGGCCGACTTCCATCACCCGCCGCAGCCGGGGCTCACGGGAAAAACCCAGGGCGATCAGGGACGAGGTGGCGGCGAAGAGCGGCCCGGTGTGGCCAAGGATGTACTCCGCGAAGGCGTAGGCGCCCACGGCGCAGACCGTCATCTGGATGGCAGGGACAAACGAGTTGCGGCTGCGGATCAGCCCGGTCCGGACCCGGCTGCGCAGGAACCGCTTAGTTGTTGAGAGTCCTGCTGGGATGGCCATGGGTCCAATACTATTCAGTGCCGATCCCCTGCCCTGCTCAGGTGCACTACGGCCACGCGTGTGATCTGCGCAATGGTGACCCGGCATTTGTCAGCCAAAATCCCGCCGTCGTTAATCCTCCGTTCACTTTGGACAGCCCATCCCGTTACCTGCGGCCCATAACTTACTTGAAGGTACAAAACGTACGCATCGCGCAGCAGGGTTCTCCGTCCCTGTCCCGCACCTGAATAACCCTGGAAGGGGTACATCTAGTGAAGGCACTCCGCTTCGGCCGCCACGCGGCTATCGCTGTTATCGCAGCCGGCGCACTCGCGCTTACCGCCTGCGGTTCAGACAACGCCACGAACACCGCGCCTGCAGGCTCCCAGTCCGCCGGCGGCCCCAAGGTCACCGGCACGCTGACCGGCATTGGTTCCTCCGCCCAGGGCGCAGCCATGGACGCCTGGAAGACCAACTTCGCCTCCGCCAACTCAGGCGCCACCGTGCAGTACTCCCCGGACGGCTCCGGTGCGGGCCGCAAGGCAATCCTGGACGGTTCGGCCCAGTTCGCAGGCTCGGACGCCTACCTGAAGGATGATGAATACGCCTCGTCCAAGTCCGTCTGCGGACCCGACGGCGCCATCAACGTTCCCGTCTACATCTCCCCGATCGCCGTGGCCTTCAACGTTCCCGGCGTCACCGACCTGAAGCTGGACGCCACCACCGTGGCCAAGATCTTCCGCGGCCAGATCGCCAAGTGGAACGACCCCGCCATCGCTGCCCTGAACGCCGGCGTTACGCTGCCGGACCTGAAGGTCACGCCGGTAAACCGCTCCGACGACTCCGGCACCACGCAGAACTTCACTGACTACCTGTCCGCCGCCGCGTCCGACGTCTGGACCGACAAGGCCGCCGGCATCTGGCCCGCCAGCCTCAAGGGCGAAAACGCCAAGGGCACCTCCGGTGTGGTCAAGACCGTCACCGACACCCCCGGTGCCGTGACCTACGCTGACGATTCCGCCGTCAGCGGCAAGCTGGGCGTTGCCCAGATCAAGGTGGGCGACTCCTTCACCAAGATCTCCGCCGACGCTGCTGCCAAGGCAGTGGACGCCGGCCAGCCCGTCGCCGGCCGCGCCGCCAACGACCTCTCCATCAAGCTGGACCGCAAGACCACCATCGCCGGAGCCTACCCGATCGTCCTGGTGTCCTTCCACGTCCTGTGCACCACCTACGACAAGCAGGAGACCGTTGACCTGATCAAGGCCTTCGAGCACTACGTAGTTTCCTCCGAAGGCCAGAAGGCTGCAGCAGACTCGGCCAAGTCCGCCCCGCTGTCCTCCGACCTCGCAGCAAAGGCCGCCAAGGCCATCGACTCGATCAAGGTCAAGTCCTAGCCAACGCTGTAAAACCGGGTTCCCCGCCTGCCGGATGGCAGTGCGGGGAACTTGGCTTTGCACCCCGCTTCCTTAATCCAGCAACGAATCGAAGGGCCGTCGAATGACCGCCACCTCCCTGACCAGTACCCAGGGCGCCGGGCGCGCCGGGGACAAAGTCTTCTCCGGTGCCACGCTCGCCGCCGGGTGCCTGATCCTCGCCGTCCTCTTCGGCGTCGCACTCTTCCTGGTAGTCCAGGCAATTCCCGCGCTGACCGCGCCCGCAGACAAGATCCAGGGCGGGCAGGGTTTCTTCGCCTACATCTGGCCCATCGTGATCGGCACCCTGATCGCCGCAGCCATCGCGCTGGTGATCGCCACCCCCATCGCCATCGGCGTGGCGCTGTTCATCTCCCACTTCGCACCCCGCCGCCTCGCCTCCGGACTCGGCTACGTGGTGGACCTGCTCGCCGCCATCCCCTCCGTGGTCTACGGCGCCTGGGGCGCTGCCTTCCTTGCCAAGGAGATCTCCCCGGCGTACGGCTGGCTCGCAGCAAACATGGGCTGGCTCCCCATCTTCCAAGGCCCTGCGTCCAGCACCGGCAAGACCATCCTCACCGCGGGCATCGTCCTCGCCGTCATGGTCCTGCCCATCATCACCTCGCTCTCCCGCGAGATCTTCCTGCAGACCCCCAAGCTGCATGAGGAAGCTGCCCTCGCGCTCGGTGCAACCCGCTGGGAGATGATCAGGATGGCCGTGCTGCCCTTCGCCCGTCCGGGCATCATCAGCGCCATCATGCTGGGCCTGGGCCGCGCACTCGGCGAGACCATGGCCGTTGCCCTGGTGCTCTCCTCCGGTGCCCTGACCGCCAGCCTGATCCAGTCCGGAAACCAGACCATCGCCGCCGAGATCGCCCTGAACTTCCCCGAAGCCAGCGGCCTCAAGGTCAGCACCCTGATCGCCGCGGGCCTGGTGCTGTTCGTCATCACCCTTGGCGTGAACATGATCGCGCGCTGGGTCATCACCCGGCACAAAGAATTCTCGGGAGCCAACTAAATGACCTCCACGCTTACCCCGGTCCGCAGCAAGCGGTCTGCCCTCACCAAGGGCCAGCTGCCCAAGTATGCACCCTATGCAGTGCTCGTCGGAGCCCTGATCGTCGGGGCCGCCATCCTCGCCCTGATCGGCTTCAACCCGTTCGGCTGGGGCCTGGTTTCGGCGATTTTGTTCGCCGTTGGCCTGGTTTCCTGGAGCGCCGCCGTGGAAGGCTCCCGCAAGGCCAAGGACAAGCTGGCCACCTGCCTGGTGGTCGGCTCGTTCCTGGTGGCATTGCTGCCCCTCGTCTCGGTGATCTGGACCGTACTGGTCAACGGCATCCCCGGACTTATCGACCCCGGATTCCTCACCACCTCCATGAACGGGGTCACCGGCGCCTTCGACAACAAGGCCGTGGAAAGCGGCGCCCCGGTGATGGGCGGCATCTACCACGCCCTCCTGGGCACGGTGCAGATCACGCTGCTGGCCACCGTCATCTCCGTTCCCGTGGGCCTGCTCACGGCCATCTACCTGGTGGAGTACGGCCACGACGGCCGCCTGGCCAAGGCCATCACGTTCTTCGTGGACGTCATGACCGGCATCCCGTCCATCGTGGCCGGCCTGTTCGCAGCCGCGTTCTTCTTCGCGGTGGTGGGCCCGGGCACCAAGACTGGTGCGGTCGCCGCGGTCGCGCTTTCCGTGCTGATGATCCCCGTGGTGGTCCGCTCCAGCGAGGAAATGCTCAAGATCGTCCCCAACGAGCTCCGCGAGGCCGCCTATGCCCTGGGCGTCCGCAAGTGGCGGACCATCCTCAAGGTGGTTATCCCGACGGCGATCTCGGGCATCGCGTCCGGCGTCACCCTGGCGATCGCCCGGGTTATCGGTGAGACGGCGCCCATCCTGGTCACCGCAGGCTTTGCCACCAGCATCAACTCCAACGTGTTCGGCGGCTGGATGGCCTCGCTTCCCACGTTCATCTACACCCAGATCCTCAACCCCACCTCGCCCTCCAACCCGGACCCGTCCTCACAGCGGGCCTGGGGTGCGGCGCTGGTGCTGATCATCCTGGTGATGGTCCTGAACCTGGTGGCACGCCTGATCGCCCGGATCTTCGCCCCCAAAACGGGCCGGTAGCCAGACCAGCCGCATCTTCCGCCCACCCGTGGCGGATCCTAGACTTCAATCCATACCCAGTAAGTGAAGGAACACCATGTCTAAGCGCATCGACGTCAAGGACCTGAACGTGTACTACGGCGATTTCCTCGCCGTTGAGGACGTCAGCATCAACATCGAAGCCAAGTCCGTCACCGCGTTCATCGGCCCCTCCGGCTGCGGAAAGTCCACCTTCCTCCGCACCCTGAACCGCATGCACGAGGTCATCCCCGGCGCCCGCGTCGAGGGCGAGGTCCTGCTGGACGGCGACAACCTCTACGGACCCGGCGTGGACCCTGTCACCGTGCGCTCGCAGATCGGCATGGTCTTCCAGCGGCCCAACCCGTTCCCCACCATGTCCATCCGGGACAACGTGCTGGCAGGCGTGAAGCTGAACAACAAGAAGATCTCCAAGGGCGAGGCCGACGTCCTGGTGGAACGCTCGCTCAAGGGCGCCAACCTGTGGAACGAGGTCAAGGACCGGCTGGAGAAGCCCGGCTCCGGCCTCTCCGGCGGCCAGCAGCAGCGCCTCTGCATTGCCCGTGCCATTGCCGTGGAGCCGCAGGTGATCCTCATGGATGAGCCCTGCTCCGCCCTGGACCCGATCTCCACCCTGGCCATCGAGGACCTCATCAACGAGCTCAAGGACCAGTACACCGTGGTGATCGTGACCCACAACATGCAGCAGGCCGCGCGTGTGTCCGACAAGACGGCGTTCTTCAACATCGCGGGCACCGGCAAGCCGGGCAAGCTGATCGAGTACGGCGATACCCACACCATCTTCAGCAACCCCGTGCAGAAGGCCACCGAGGACTACGTTTCCGGCCGCTTCGGGTGAGCCATTGGCGCCGTTGGCGATCTACTGACGGGTTTAGTACGCTTATCTAGATACTTCCGGAACTAGTAGTAAGCCCGCTAAAGGAGTTTTGCCATGACGCAGACGGCCAGTGACCCCATGGGCCCCCAACTTACTGTTTCCGTACCTGAGAGGGACGCCGTGCAGGATGCCGTGGAACCGGCCCAGGCGTTTGCCGCCGCGGCGGGGCTGGCGGGGCCCCTTGCGGCCGGGCCGCTGGCGCCCGAGCTTGAACCGCATCTCTCGCTGGCTGTGGCCCCCGCTGAGGAAGAGGACGTGCTGGCCGAGGTGTGGCGCACCAGCTCCCGCCTCGAAAGCATGCAGTGGGAGCTGGATACCGCCCAGGAGTCCCTGCGGCAGGCAGTCCGCAAAGCCTCGGCAGCCGGAGTCGCGGACCATGAACTGTGCGCGGCGGCCAACCTCACGCAGGACGAACTCGCCACCGTGCTGGTGGGCGCGGCGCCCGTAACCCTGGAGCTCTAGCAAACCCTGTGGCTGGCCGTCCCCATTGGGGGCTGGGCTCGCTGCGCACGGACTGCCCCTGCACGCTGAGCCGGCCCGTCACTGCGCCGCGCGGTACGTCCAGCGCGGTACAGGGGCGCCCTGCGGAGTGGCTATTCGGGAACTTCCAGCTGGAACCCGCAGTGGCAGCGCAGGACCCGGGTGGGGAGGGCCACGGCGCTGAGCGTGCTGCCCGACCTGCCGCTGCGGTAGCAGAGCCGCTCAACTTCGAACTCCGCCTCTTCCATGGGGAAGCCGCAGTGGATGTAGTCGTCCCCGAAGAGGATGACGTCGGTCTTCCAGTGCACCTGGTTCAGCGCGGCCGCAACGTCCGTGGCGTAGGCGGTGTGTTCCTGGAACAGGTCGCAGTCGTTGCAGGTGTAAGAGACCGTGACCAGGTCACTGCATGCCGCGCCGATGGCCGTGATCGCGTGGATGGTGAGCTGGTGCTCGGTTCCGCAGGCCTCACACCGGGGCTGCCGGGGCTGTGGAAGGGGGCGCCGGGAATACGAGGGAGACATGACGCCTGCTCTTTTCCGCGTTGTGCATCCGAACCGCCGGTTGGCTGCAGCGGCGCGTCGTCCGCAGCCCTGCACACGGCGTGGACGCCGGTCCCCGGCACCGTTGACCCGGGGGCGCACTTTGAATGTACGTCACACCGGATTCCCTGTATAGGGGGAGCTGCCCGCCTACGTGGAGATGGGGGAGAGTGCCAGCGCAAGCACGAAGCCGAGGGCGCAGGTAGCCAGCGGGGTCAGCCCCCAGAGCCACAGGATCCGGATGACCAGCTTCCGGTTGGTGACCGAAAAATGCTGGTTCTCCCCTGCACCCAGGGCGCCGGCTGTGACGGTGTGGGTGGTGGAGAGGGGCCAGTGCAGCCCGATCGCGCCCACAAAAAGCATCACCGCGCTGAATGTCTGGGCCACGGAGCCACGCAGGGGATCGATCCTGGTGATCTTGTAGCCGATGGTGTGCGAGATCCGCCACCCTCCGAAAAGGGTCCCGGCGGTCATCATCACCGCGGAAAGCCCCGCCACCCAGGTGGGGATCCCGCCGTCGGCATAGCCGGCCGCCAGCAGTGCCAGCAGCAGGACGGCGCTGACGCGCTGTCCGTCCTGCAGGCCGTGGCCGAACGCCACCGCCCCCGCCGCTACGGCCTGCCCCCGGCGGAACCGCTGGTTCACCACGTTGGCCTGGGTGTACCGGGCCACCCATGTGGCCGGGTACACCAGGAGGAAGGAGCCGCTGTAGGCCACCAGCGGGGAGAGGACCAGCGGCAGGACCACCTGGAACAGCAGCGACTGGTCCACGCCGGCAACGCCCGGGCCTCCGATGGCCAGGCTCGCAAGCCCTGCACCGGCAAGGCCGCCCACCAGGGCATGGGTGGAGGACGCGGGAATGCCGCGCCACCACATCAGGATGCCCCATGCGCACGCGCTGGCCAGGCCGGCCACCAGGATGGACAGTCCGTCGGTGCCGGCCGGGAGGCTGATCCAGGTCCGGCTGACGGCGACGGCGAGCAGGGCGCTGAGGAGGGCGCCGACAAAGTTGAAGAACGCGGCCAGGAGGATGCCCACGCTGGGGGTGAGGGCCCGGTTCCGCACCGCCAGGGCCACTGAGGTGGATGCGTCGCGGAAGCCGTTCAGGAAGGCAAACGCCGCGGCCAGCAGGACCACCGCGCCGAAGATGACTGCCGCCACGTCAGGATTCCTTGACGATGATGCTGCCTACCTGGGTGGCCACCCGCCGCATGTCCTTGGTGACCTCCACCAGCTGGTTGGCGATGTCGCGGTTGCGGGAATACTGCGCCCACTTCATGTCCGCAATCATGTCCGCCACCCACACGCGGTGTGTGCGCTCCGCCCGTTTGGCGAGGCGCAGGATCTCGATCCAGTAGTCCTCGAGGTCGTCCAGGTCATTGAGCCTGCGCATGGCGTCAACGGTCAGTTCGGCCTGCCGGCTGATGATCTCCAGCTGGTCGGCGGCGCGTTTGGGGAGACGGTCAAGCCGGTACAGGGCCACCAGTTCCGCTGCCGCGTCCATCTTTTCCATGGCCTCGTTGAGGTACCGGGACAGGGCGTACATGTCCTCGCGGGGGAGGGGGTTTACGAAGCTGGTGCGCATGTGGGTCAGCAGCGCGAAATGCAGTTCGGCGGACTTGGCCTCGATGTTGTGCATGTCCTCGACGAGCTTGGCGTGCTCGTCCGCGGGTACGCCAAGGATCTCGGCCAGGGTGGCGGTGGCCAGCACGATCTGTTGTGCCATCTGTGAGAGCAGGTTCAGCCCTGCGGGCTCCTGTGGAAAAAGGCGCAGCTTCACGTGTTTACCGGTCTCCAGGGACTTATCAAGGCGGGGGTTGCTGCCGTGTGACTTGACGGCGGCGGGCAACTGGGGATTACTCTACCGGCCCGTAACTGCACCCCGGAATCGGCCACCTGGAAGAGGGCAGAAAAATGGTGCCGAACCGGATACGCCTCTCGGCGGTAGGCCGCTCTAGGCGGCTAATTGTTGAAGCCCGGGGGTTTCGCGGCTCGGCACCGGTTTCAGTCTTCTACTTCACCCGGCCCAAGTCAATCTTGACAGCGGGGGCTTGGTTCGTCCCGGAAATCCGGTCCGCCGGCTCCAGCCGGGGCTCAGTCCAGTTCGCCCAGGCGCCACGCGTTGGCGGCATGTTCCAGGTCCTCGGCGGTCTTCACCAGCTGGTGGGAGTTGCGGGTCAGCTTGCTGGCATGGGCCTCGTTGGCGTGTTCGGCGCCGTCGGCGAGGCTGGCCTGCCCGAGCGCCACGACGCGGCAGAACGCGGCGGAGCGTTCCAGCGCGACGTCGAAGTCGCCGTCGAATGCGCCGGAAAGGATGGCATCCGCCATGGTGCGCATTTCGTCGGCGCCCGGTGGCTCAGCCGCGCCGGCCACCACGTTGGATACCTGGGCGGTGTCCCGTCCCGCCCGGAAATAGACGCTGATGCGCTCAGGGTCCTGGACGGTGGCGGCGCGCAGCGCGTAAAGCCGCCACAGTGCGCCGGGAAGTGAGCGGGCGGGGCTCTCCGCCCACATCTCGGCGATCGCGTCCAGCCCCTGTTCGTCCGCGAGCTTGACCAGCCGTTCGGTGATCACGGGATCGTCGCTGTCGCGGCCATGGCGGACCAGTGCCTGCGCGGCAAGGTGGGCGGCCTCGGACACGCGGGCGGGATCGGCCCCGCCTGCGAAGGGCTCGAAGTCAATCGGCGCGAAGGGCTTGGGCTTATGGTGCCGGTTGCTGCCGCCGTACGGAGTGTGTCCTGCTTGCTCGCTCATGCCCCCACGCTACTCCTGTGCCGCCGCGGAAATCGAGCGTCTTCAGGGCTTGTCCGCTGGCGGCGGGAAGGCCTGGAACCGTGGGGTGGAAAGGTTCGACGGCGGCGCCCGGCGGCGTGTGCGAAGTGGCTGGAACCATGGGTTAGAGTATTAACGTCCAGAAATGGATTGGGCCGTACGGGCAGGCACAGCGTGTTTGACCGGCCGGCAGGGGCCTTTAGCTCAGTTGGTAGAGCATCGGACTTTTAATCCGTGGGTCGTGGGTTCGAGCCCCACAGGGCCCACCCATCAGGACTACGAAGGTCCGCCGCTAGCGCAGGCGGGCCTTTCCTTTTAACCTCTTCCGGACCCCAGCTTCCATCCCGGCGGCAACCCGCCCAAACCCCCTGATGTGTTCCGGCGGGTGCATGGTTCAGCTGGCGGGGTCGTACTGGAAAGCCCGCACCTCCTGTGCGCAGCGGCAGGCCCTGGCGATTTTCGCGGCCCACCGGGCAGCTGCGGCGCAAGGATTCCTCCGGAATCGCCAGCCCATTTGCGCACGCGGGGCACCGGGGTCACAGGCACAATAGGCTCATGGCAAATACCAGCAAGGGCCGGATGCCGCGCCTGGAAGACGTGGCCAAGGTGGCCGGCGTCTCCCACCAGACCGTCTCCCGCGTGGTGAACCACCACCCCAATGTCAGCAAGGCAACCCGGGAAAAGGTGGAGGCAGCCATCGCGGAACTGGGATACCGGCGCAACACCGCAGCCCGGAGCCTGGTTACGCGGCGCTCGCAGACCATCGGCGTGCTGGCCAGTGAGCTTTCCCAGTACGGTCCGGCCAACACCCTGCTGGGCGTTGAGCATGCCGCCCGCAACGCCGGCTACTTTGTCAGCATCGCTGCACTGCGCGAGGTCAGCCGGGAAGCCATTTCCGACGCCGTAGGCCACTTTATGGACCAGGCCGTGGACGGGATCGCGGTGCTGGTGCCGCACGCGGACACCCTCGCCGTGCTGGAGCAGATGAACCTTCCGGTGCCCGTGGTGGCCGTGGGCTCTGCTGGCAGCGCGAAGGTGAGCGGGGCCATGGTGGACCAGCGTGCTGGCGCAAGGCTCGCCGTCGAGCATCTCGTCGGGGAAGGCCACCGGCAGATCGGGCACATCGCCGGGCCGCCCGACTGGACGGACGGGGCAGAAAGGGCGGAGGGGTGGCGGGCCGTCCTCCGGGAGGCAGGCCTGGATGAATCCCTCCTGGTGGAGGGGGACTGGAGCGCGGGGAGCGGCTACGCGATCGGCCGCCGGCTTGCGTCCGGACTCACGGCGACAGCCATCTTCGTGGGAAACGACCAGATGGCGCTGGGCCTCCTGCGTGCGTTCACGGAGGCAGGCGTCAAGGTGCCCGACGACGTCTCCGTGGTGGGTTTCGACGACCAGCCGGAAGCCGGGTACTTCACGCCGCCGCTGACCACCGTCCGCCAGGACTTCGAGGAACTGGGACGCCGCTGCATGGACATCATGCTGGAGGAGATCGAGTCCGGGGCTGCGGTGAGCTCCACCGTGGTGCCGCCGCAACTGGTCCTCCGCGCCAGCACCGCCTCCCCGGCCTCGTCCTAGCGGCGACGGAAGCCAGGGGGCCAAAAGCCAGGGGCGCCGCAAGCCCTTGGGCGGGACGCAACACTGCGGCAGGAAAAATCCAAAAAAAATCTCCATGAATCTGCATCCAAATCCGTGCTCGCGGCGGTAGTAGGGGTGTCAGAACAAAACGCCCGGCAGCCGGGCCTTTCAAGGAGATGGACATGCGCAAAACGATCTTCACCGCAGGTGCCGGTGCGGCAGCCATTGCAGCCGCAATCGCTCTGGCCGGTCCCGCCAATGCTGCAGAGGGAGACGCCCAGCTCTCGGTGCTGCACGGGGTCCCCGGACTGACCGTGGATGTATGGGTCAACGGCGACCGCACGCTTGATGATTTCGCCCCGGGAACCCTTGCCGGGCCGCTTGCCCTCCCGGCCGGCACCTACGAAATTGCCATCACGGCAGCCGACGCCGCGGACGCCTCCGCCCCGGCGATCGGTCCCGTCAGCGTCAACCTGGCCGCCAATGGAAACTACACTGCCGCGGCCCACCTGGGCGCGGACGGCAAGCCCACGGCGAGCCTGTTCACCAATGACGTCTCCCAAATCCCGGCGGGCAAGGGCAAACTGACGGTCCGGCATGCCGCGGCGGCACCCGCCGTCGACGTCCTGGCAGGAGGTACCGCCGTGGTCACCAACCTGGCCAACCCGAACGAACAGACCCTTACCCTTGATCCGGGAACGGTTCCTGCCGCGGTCGCCGCCGCCGGCACCACCACCCCGGTGATCGGCCCGGCGGACGTCACCGTGGCCGAAGGGACGCACACCATCGTCTACGCCTGGGGCAGCCTGGTGGACCAGAACCTGAAGCTCGCCGTGCAGACCATCGAAGGCCTGCACACGGCTCCGGCATCCGTGCCAGGTGCCCTTGGCGGCTCACCTGACCCCGGCAGGGCAGGCTCCGCAGTTGCCACTGCCGGGTTCAGCCTTGCAGCCCTGGCGTTGCTGGCCGGCGCTGTGGGCGTAAGCCGCGCAGTCCGTACCCGGCGTGCGGAGCTGTAAGCGGCGCCGCTGATTGACCGTCAGGCGCAGGGGCCCGGCCGCTCACCCGCGGACGGGCCTTTGCGCCGGGCCATTTCCTGTCCAGTGACATGTTCCCGGGAAGGGCGGAAGCAATGAACGCACGTACGACGCCGGCGGGTGGGTACCGCCGTCGGCATTCCTTCAGGAGCGTGGCAGCGGCGGTGGCAGTCGGGGTGCTGGCTCTTTCCGGCTGCGGTTCCCCTGGGCCGGACGGTTCCCCGCAGGTGTCGCCTCCAGCGGCTGCCCCCAGCCCGGCGGCTCCGTCGGCCTCCGCCCTGCCGCAGGCCCCCACGGGCGGAAGCGGCCCTGCGGTTGCGCCGCCAGGTGCCATTCAGGTCAGGCCGGCCACCCTGCCGGCCAGTGCCGCCGTGCCGGCGCCCACCACGCTTAGTGTGGCGGGCACCGCCATCGACATGCCGGTGGTGCCCGGGGGAGTATCCGCCGGGGGAGCGATGGAGATTCCGGACGTGTTCGACCGCGCCGCGTGGTACAGGTTCGGCCCGGCGCCCGGGGCAGCCGAAGGCGCTGCCGTTATCGCCGGCCACATCGACACAAGATCGGACCGCGCGCCGTTCTCCGCGCTGAAGTCGGTCCCGGCCGGAACCATCATCCGGGTGGGAAGGGAAGGCGCTCCCGCTGTCACCTACCGGGTGGTTGGCGTGGAACTGATGGCGAAGGACAGGCTCGACGGCGGGTCCCTTTTCAGGCGGACGGGTCCACACGAACTCAAGTTGGTTACCTGCGGCGGCACATGGCTGGACGAGCGGATGGACTACAGCGACAATGTGATTGTTACCGCAGTCCCTGCCTGAGCCGGCTCCGCCATGAACCGGTTCGTGCCCGGCCAGTGGACCGCAATGTATCTCGTCGCCGAAGCCGGGAGGGAGCCGCCCGTGACGCTCCCCGGCAGTGACTCCCCTGGATGGGATGACGGGCTGACTGCATCCTTCCTGTCCGGCGATGAGCAGGCGCTGGCGGCGGCCTACCGCGAGTTCGCGCCACTGGTGCACACGCTGGCCCTGCGGTCCCTGGCGGACCGGGCGGCCGCAGACGACGTCACCCAGGAGGTCTTCATCCGGGTATGGCGCTCGCGGAACACCTTCAATCCGCAGGTGGCCCGGCTCCCGGCCTGGATCGTTGGAATCACCCGCAATGCCATCACGGACGCCCAGCAGTCGTCCGCCCGCGAAGCGCTCAAGGCCTATGCCGCTGCGGGCGCCGGGATGGCAACGGAGGCGGGGGCGGGGATGGAAGCGGCGGAAACGCTCGCCGACCGGCTGCTCCTGGACGGCGAACTGGAGCGGCTGGGTGAGCCCCAGGGCTCCATCATGAAGCTTGCCTTCTACGAGGACCTGACGCACGAACAGATCTCGCGGAAACTGGACCTGCCGCTTGGTACCGTCAAGAGCCACATCCGCCGCAGCCTGACGCACCTAAGAAGCAGATTGGAGGTAGACCATGCCGCATCTTGATCCGGAACAGTTGAGCCTCCTGGCGCTGTACGACGACTGGGATGACCCGGATGGCCGGCAGCACCTCCTGGTCTGCTCTCGGTGCGCCGCCGATTACGCTGCCCTGCGCCGCACCGTGGAAGCGGTAAAGACAACGCCTGACACCAGCCGGCTGTCCGTTCCCGGGCCCCAGGTCTGGGCCGGAATCCACCGCGAACTGGGCCTCGGGGAGCGAGTCCGGGAGGACCCGCTCGCGGCTGCGGCTCCCCAGGAGGCAGGCGCCGGCACGGATGGTATGGCAACTCCCGCTGCCACGCCGGCACCCGCGGCTGGGACGTCGTCGAACGTTGTCCGGCTGGGTACCGGAACGAAGGGCGCGCCCACCAGGGGTGCCCGCGGCGGGACGGCATGGTGGCAGCATCCAGGCACCTGGCTGGCCACGGCGGCAGCTGCTGTCCTGGTGGTTTTCGGCGCCGTCTGGGCCTTCGACCGGCCACCCCAGCCGCAGGAGCTGGCCGCAGCCCGGCTGAGCCCCCTCGCGCAGCACTCGGCGGCGGGGTCGGCCAAGGTGGTGGCGGCCGCAGACGGTTCGCGCAGCCTGTATGTGAGCCTGGACAAGGATGAGGCCAAGGGGTACCAGGAGGTTTGGCTCATTGCGCCGGACCTCTCCAAGCTGGTGAGCCTGGGGGTCATGAACACCACGTCGGGAACGTTCCAGGTGCCGGCAGGCCTTGACCTCTCCCAGTACCCGGTGGTGGACGTGTCCGACGAACCCATGGACGGCAATCCGGCCCACTCCAGCGTCAGCATCGCCAGGGGCACCCTCACATCCTGAGCTGCGCCGGGGCGCCCCGGGAGTGCCCCGTCGCAGTGCGTTTGCGGGTCAGCGGCCGAAGTGCGGGTGCGGCGCACCTTCGGGCAGGCGCTCAAGGATGTCTTCGGCCACCTTGCGGACCTTGATGTTCCGGTGGCTCGAAGCCTTGGCAAGGATGGAGAAGGCCTCCTGGTAGGAGCACCTGTTCTGGGCCATGATCACTCCGCACGCCACGTTGATGGAGGTGCGGCTGTCCAGTGCCGAGCGGAGGTCGCTGGCCAGCGAGCGTGCAGTGTGCAGGTTGATGGCCATCTGGAGGCTTCTCGTGGCCAGCTGCGCGAAGCTTCGTGCTTCGGCAATGGCCTGGAGTGGGAAGGCTTTTGCGTCCTGGGCGAAGAAGGCGAGGGCAGCGCTCGACTGGCCGAGGTTGCTGGTGCCGGGGACCCCGTCGTCGGAGGGAAGATCAGCGTCCAGGCGAAGCCTGACGGCAAGGGTGCTGCCGAAGCCGGCCGCCTGCAGTTGGCTTGAGTACTGCCGCCACCGGAAATCGCCGTTGCGTTGGAGGACCGCCACGGGGTGGCCGCCGGACATCACATCGGTCACCGGCCCCTCGGCCCTTTCCCGCTCCCAGTCGAGCAACCGGACTACCTCGTCGGTGGTGCCGGTGATTACAGCCCCGCGCTTGGGCTGCAGCAGCACCAGTCCGCAGCCCACATCGATTCCGGCGGTCCGGACCACGTGGACAGCCGATGCTGCCACCAGCAGGTCCAGGGAATCTGCCAGGGTCTGGGCGCCGTTCACCAGGTCAAGAAGAAGGGCGTTGTTCCGTGGAGCCGCCCGTACTTGGCTGGCAGCGGAGGGCAGGGGGGAATGCCCGCCGCGGCGGGCCAGACGGGCCGGAGGGCCGGCGACGGCTGGGGGAGAGCCCTTGGTCTCGAAGGACTCCTCGTCGCCGGCCCCGCCTATTACCCGGGTCCGGTGGACCGGGAAGCTTGGGCCTATATGTTGTGAGTGATGCATACCAGTCTCGAACCCCCCTAGTGAGACAAGTACCGAGAGCCTGGAGGCCTTGTCTCTGTGAAAAACCTAATTGCCCTCCTGCCTCCGGTGAATGCGTAGCTGGTACCTGTTTTTCCGATTAGGTAGTACTTGGAGACTGGCTGTTCGCCGCCGACCTGGACGTTGCCGCAGGTGAGGTGCTCCTTGGCCCGCTCCTGACGCGCAGGAGCCGTTGCGCAGGATGGCCGGCGGCATCCTTGACGCTGGCAGCGGCACGGCAAACAATGTTTCTATAACGTTGTAAATTGATTGCCGAGGATACCTTCGTGACCCAGCCACAGCCCGCCGCAGCAAAAATCACCATTGATCCGTCGTTCACCGTGGGTCCCGTCCGTCGTCGTACGTTTGGCGCGTTCGTTGAGCACCTTGGCCGGTGCGTGTACACCGGGATCTTTGAGCCCGGGCACCCGGCGGCCGACCAGGACGGCTTCCGCAAGGACGTCCTGGAACTGACCCGCGAGCTGGGCGTCACCACCGTCCGCTACCCGGGCGGCAACTTCGTCTCCGGCTACCGCTGGGAGGACGGCGTGGGTCCGGTGGACCAGCGTCCCGTCCGCCTGGACCTGGCCTGGCATTCGACTGAACCCAACACCGTGGGCGTGGACGAGTTCGCCAAATGGTCCGCCAAGGCGGGCGTGGAACTGATGATGGCCGTGAACCTGGGCACCCGCGGCATCCAGGAGGCACTGGACCTCCTGGAGTACTGCAACATCGACGGCGGGACAACCCGCTCCGAACAACGCCGCGCCAACGGGGCCGCCAACGGCTACGGCGTCACCATGTGGTGCCTGGGCAACGAGATGGACGGCCCGTGGCAGATCGGCCACAAGAACGCCCTCGAATACGGCAGGCTGGCCGCGGACACCGCCCGCGGAATGCGCATGATCGACCCCGGCCTGGAGCTCGTTGCCTGCGGCAGCTCCAGCCCCGCCATGCCCACCTTTGGCGAGTGGGAGCGTGTGGTCCTCACCGAAACCTATGACCTGGTGGACCTCATTTCCGCGCACCAGTACTTCGAGGACACCGGCGACCTGCAGGAACACCTGGCCGCCGCGCACAAGATGGAAGCCTTCATCCACGACCTGGTGAGTCACATCGACCATGTGAGATCAGCCAGGAAGTCCAGCCGGCAGGTGAATATCTCCTTCGACGAATGGAACGTCTGGCACATGAGCCGCGAGGCGTCCAGGGTCCCCACCGGCAAGGACTGGCCGGTGGCACCCGCCCTGCTTGAGGACAGCTACACGGTGGCGGATGCCGTGGTGGTGGGCGACCTGCTGCTCACGCTGCTCCGGAACACCGACCGCGTCCACTCGGCCAGCCTGGCGCAGCTGGTGAACGTGATCGCACCCATCATGACCGAACCCGGCGGCCGGGCCTGGAAGCAGACCACCTTCCACCCGTTCGCCCTGACCTCGCGGCACGCATCCGGCACGGTGCTGCAGCTCGCCGTCGAATCCCCCCCTGTCAGCGGAGGTACGACGGCCGACTTCGCCGCCCTGTCCGCCGTCGCCACGTTTGACCGGGAAAAGGGCGAGGCCGTGCTGTTCGCCGTGAACCGTTCGGCGCGCCAGGCGCTCACCCTCGACGCCGCAGTGGGTGCCCTGGGTACCGTGCGCGTGCTGGAAGCGGTGACCTACGCCAACAAGGACCCCTACTGGCAGGCCAGCGCCGATGACTCCACTTCCGTCCTGCCTTCCGGAAACGCCACGGTAAAGGCCGACGACGGGCGGCTCACCGCTGAGCTCCCGGCAGTCTCCTGGTCCATGATCCGGCTGGCTGTGGGGTCCCGACGTACCTGGACGCGATGCCGGAAGCCCTTATGACGACGACGCCCCGCAGGTGGGAGGATGGACGGCATGGAACTGCACATCACAGGGGATCCTGCTGCGGACAAATTGCTGAGTGAGGACGATTTCGCCCTCCTGACCGGCATGCTGCTGGACCAGCAGGTAACGATGGAATCCGCGTTCGCCGGGCCGGAAAAGATCCGGACACGGTTGGGGTCGCTCAAACCCGACGCCATCGCAACACATGATCCGGCGGCTTTCGTGGAGATGTTCAAGGAGCGCCCCGCCGTGCACCGCTTCCCCGGCTCCATGGCTGCACGCGTCCAGGCGCTTGCCGCGGCGGTCCAGGACGAATGGGGCGGTGAGACCGCCGCCATCTGGACCAAAGGCTCGCCGGACGGTGCCGAGGTGCTGCGCCGACTCAAGGCCCTGCCCGGTTTCGGGGAGCAGAAGGCGAAGATCTTCCTGGCCCTGCTGGGCAAGCAGCGCGGCCTCAAGGCGTCCGGATGGCGCGAGGCGGCGGGCCACTACGGCGACGACGGCGCCTACCTCTCGGTGGCCGACATTGTGGACCCGGAATCCCTGGCCAAGGTCCGCGCCAGCAAGCAGGCTGCGAAGGCGGCGGCGAAGGCTGGAAAAGAGCGTTAATGGCAGTAACCATGAACGACGTCGCGAGGGCTGCCGGTGTGTCCCTCAAGACCGTTTCGAACGTATTGAACGACTACGAATTCATCCGTCCCGCCACCAAGCAGCGGGTGCAGGATGCCATTGCGGAGCTGGGCTACGAGGCGAACCTCACCGCCCGCAGCCTCCGGTCCGGCAAGACGTCCATGCTGGGCCTGGTGCTGTCCGACCTGTCCGCCCCCTACTACGCCGAGCTGGCATCCAGGCTGATGAAAGCCGCGGCGCGGCACGGCTACCGGGTGCTGGTGGAGCAGTCCGACGCAGAGGCCGCCGCTGAACTCGGCGCCCTCCACGGGACCTTCCGCCAGCTTACGGACGGCCTCCTGTTCACGCCGTTGGTGGTGGATGCGGAGGCCATAGCTGCGCGGGCGGGCAGGAAGCCGCTGGTGATGCTGGGTGAGCACATTGTGGATCCCCGCTTCGACCTGGTGACCATGAAGAACAGGGAGGCCGCGGACGCCCTGACCAGGCACCTGCTGGCCGGTGGCCGCCGTCGTATTGCCGTCATCGGAGCTGACCCCGGCGAGTCCGCCGGAACCGGTGGGCTGCGCCTGGACGGGTACCGGACGGCCCTGGCAGCGGCGGGCATCCCTTACGACCCCGCGCTGGTGGCACCCGCGCAATGGCGCCGCGACACCGGTGCCGCCGCCGTCGCCGGGCTGCTGGACAAGGGTGTGGAGTTCGACGCAGTGTTCGGACTGAACGACGTCCTGGCGCTGGGGGCAATGCACGAATTGCAGGTCCGGGGGGTCAAAGTCCCGCAGGACGTGGCGGTGGCAGGCTATGACGACCTCGACGAAGGGCGGTTTGCGTCCCCCTCCCTCACAACAATCGCGCCGGGCATGGACGAGATCGCGGAGCGGTCCATCGGGCTGTTGCTGGACAGGATCGCCGGCCGCGAGCCATCGGTTCAGGGGGTGCATGTGGAAGCCGGGTTCGAACTGAAGATCCGGGAATCCGCGCCCTAGGCTCCGTCCGGATGATGGACCTGAAACGTGGCGGAAACGTGCGGGGCCTACGCTGAATCCACGCTGTCCCCAGGCCGTCGAAGGGAACCCCATGCATTTGTTGCCGCGTGAGCAGGAAAAACTCCTGATCGTGGTGGCTGCCGATCTCGCCCGCCGGAGGCAGTCCCGCGGCCTCAAACTGAACTATCCCGAGGCCGTGGCCATCATCAGCTACGAATTGATCGAGGGTGCGCGGGACGGCAGGACCGTGGCCGAGCTCATGAGCTACGGCACCACGCTGCTCACCCGCGACGACGTGATGGAAGGCGTGCCGGAGATGATCCATGACGTCCAGATCGAGGCCACCTTCCCGGACGGCACCAAGTTGGTCACCGTCCACAACCCCATCCGTTAAGGAGCGCGGCAATGATTCCAGGTGAGTACATCCTGCGGCCGGAGCCCGTCACCGCGAATGCGGGCAGGGAGGCAATCGAGGTCGCCGTGACCAACACTGGCGACAGGCCCGTCCAGGTGGGCTCGCATTTCCATTTTGCCGAGGCCAATTCCGCCCTGTCCTTCGACCGCGAAGCAGCTTACGGCCGGCGCCTGGACATCCCCGCAGGAACGGCGGCCAGGTTTGAGCCGGGGGATTCGCGGACGGTCCGGCTCATTGGGCTGGCCGGGAACCGGGAGGTCTACGGGCTCAGCAACGCGGTCAACGGAAGGCTCGACGGCGGGGCGCGCCAAAGCGGGCTCCTCACGGAAGGGAACGGCGAGTGAGCTTCGACATTCCGCGCCGGCAGTACGCCGACCTCTACGGACCCACCACCGGTGACAAAATCCGCCTGGCAGATACCGGACTCTTCCTGGAAATAGAAAAGGACCTCACCGTGTACGGGGAGGAAGTGGTGTTCGGCGGCGGCAAGGTGATCCGTGACGGCATGGGCCAGAACGGCCAGGCCGCCCGCGACGAGGACATCCCGGACACCGTGATCACCAACGCCGTCATCCTGGATTACACCGGAATCTACAAGGCAGACGTGGCGCTGAAGGACGGCCACATCTTCCGGATCGGCAAGGCCGGCAACCCGCAGATCACGGACGGCGTGGACATCGTGATCGGCTCAAGCACGGAAATCATCGCCGGCGAGCGGAAGATCCTCACCGCCGGCGGCATCGACACCCACATCCACTTCATCTCCCCGGACCAGATCCCGACCGCCCTGGCCAGCGGCGTGACCACCATGATCGGCGGCGGCACCGGCCCGGCTGAAGGCACCAAGGCCACCACCGTGACGCCCGGAAAGTGGCACATCCAGCGGATGCTGCAGGCGGCTGAGGCGTTCCCCATGAACATCGGCCTGTTCGGCAAGGGCCACGCGTCCGCCGTCGAACCCCTCGCCGAGCAGATACGCGCCGGGGCCATCGGGCTCAAAGTCCACGAGGACTGGGGCGCCACCACCTCCTCCATCGACACCTCGCTGAGGGTTGCTGACGAATACGACGTCCAGGTGGCCATCCACACCGACACCCTGAACGAGTGCGGGTTCGTGGAAGACACCATCCGGGCCATCAACGGGCGCGTGATCCACACCTTCCACACCGAGGGCGCCGGTGGCGGCCATGCCCCGGACATCATCAGGATCGCGGGCATGCCCAACGTCCTGCCCGCCTCCACCAACCCCACGCTGCCCTACACGCGCAACACCATCGAAGAGCACCTGGACATGCTGATGGTCTGCCACCACCTCAACCCGGACATCCCCGAGGACGTGGCCTTCGCCGATTCCCGGATCCGTGCCGAGACCATCGCCGCCGAGGACGTCCTGCAGGACCTGGGCATCTTCTCCATCACCTCCTCCGACTCCCAGGCCATGGGCCGCGTGGGCGAGGTGATCACCCGCACCTGGCAGGTGGCGGACAAGATGAAGAAGCAGCGCGGGGTGTTGGAAGACAACGACGGCGGGGCGCACGGCAGTGCGGACGGCGACAACTTCCGGCTCAAGCGCTACGTGGCCAAATACACCGTCAACCCCGCCATCGCGCAGGGGATCGCAGACACCGTAGGGTCAGTGGAAGTGGGCAAGTTCGCGGACCTGGTGTTGTGGGATCCGGCATTCTTCGGGGTCAAACCGGAACTGGTGCTCAAGGGCGGACAGATTGCCTACGCCCTGATGGGTGACTCCAACGGGTCCATTCCCACCCCCCAGCCGCGGACCATGCGGCCCATGTTCGCCACCTTCGGCAAGGCGGTTCAGCAGTCCTCCATCACCTTCCTGTCCCAGGCAGCGATCGACGCCGGCGTGCCCGGGGAATTGGGGCTGGAAAAGGTCATCCGCCCCGTCTCCGGCATCCGGAACCTCACCAAAGCCGACCTCAAATACAACGACGCGACGCCCGATATCCAGGTGGACCCGGAAACCTACCAGGTGACGGTGGACGGCGAGGACGTCACCTGCGAACCGTCCGACGTGCTGCCCATGGCGCAGCGGTACTTCCTCTTCTAGAGCCGCGAATTCAAGACCCCGAAAGCAACCACATGATCATCGACAAAGTCCTGGGCAACCTGCACGACCTGCCGGACTCCGACCTCGCCGCCTACGCCGGTCTGCACCGCGAAAAAGTCGTCCTGCCCAGTGCCCAGCTGGTCAAACGCATCCAGCGCGCCACCACGGACCACGGCAAAGAGATCGGCATCCGGCTCCCGTCCGGGTCAGGCGACCTCCGTGATGGCGACATCCTCCACGTCGCCGACGCCAACATGATCGTGGTGTCGGTGCTGCCCACCGACGTCCTGGTCATCGCACCCCGCACCGTGCACGAAATGGGCGTTACCGCACACTCCCTTGGCAACCGGCACCTCCAGGCACAGTTCTTTGACGCGTCCTCCGAATACGGGGCCGATGTCATGGTGTGCGCCTACGACCACACCGTCGAGGACTACCTCCGCCACAACTCAGTGCCCTACACCCGCCAGGAACGCGTCATGCCTGTGCCTTTCCGCCATGCTGAACACTCGCACTGACTCTTTAGCGCTAAGCGCTTCAAGCGATTCCTTAGTTGGGTGCGCCGCCCCGGGATGGGGGCCGTGCCCGCTTCGCGGTGCCCGCCACGCCGCGGCCCCCATCCCCGGGCGTCGCTTGGGTTCCTCGCCTTTGGTGCGTCATTCGTGAGTGGGTATCAGCTTGCTCTTCAGCAATTGGTGGACTCTGCGCTTCCTACTGGGGCTTTTGCGCACTCTTTGGGTTTCGAAACCTACATCGAGCGGGAGCTCGTTTTAGATGAGGCTTCGTTTGGTAGGTGGCTGGCCGCTTTTGTGTCGCAGCAGCTGACCTATTCCGATGGGCTTGCCGTTCGGCTGTACTACGAGGAGGTTGATCTTGGGGAGCTGGATTCTTTGCTTTCTGCTTCTCTCTTGCCGCGGCAGGTTCGGGAGGCCAGTTTGAAGACGGGCGGCCGGCTTTTGGAGATTGGAGCTGAAGTGTTTCCTTCGCCCGCCCTGGACCTGTACCGGGAGCTCGTGACCACCGGCCGGGCCGCCGGGCATCAGCCGCTGGCGTTCGCCGTCGTCGCCCGCTCACTGGGCGTGCCGCTCCAGGAAGCGCTCGCCGCCTACCTCTTCGCCACCGTCACCTCCCTCACCCAGAACGCCGTCCGCGCCATCCCCCTGGGCCAGAACGCCGGGCAGCGGGTGCTGCGGAAAGCGCACGACGACGTCGCTGCCGCCATCGCCACGATCGCGCACCTGACGGCGGACGACTTCGGCGCCGTCAGCCCCGGACTGGAAATTTCGCAAATGCGGCACGAACGCCAACGTGCCCGCATGTTCATGAGCTAGCAGGAGGAAACCATGACCGAACCCATCAAAATCGGCATCGGCGGGCCCGTCGGCGCCGGTAAAACCCAGCTCGTGGAGCGGCTCACCCGGCACATGAGCGGCGACATCTCCATGGCCGCCATCACCAACGACATCTACACCATCGAGGACGCCAAAATCCTCGCCGCCAACGGCATCCTCCCCGTGGACCGGATCATCGGCGTCGAAACCGGCGGCTGCCCCCACACCGCCATCCGCGAAGACACCTCCATGAACACCGCCGCCATCGAGGAACTCAAGGCCCGGCACCCCGACCTGCAGGTCATCTTCGTAGAATCCGGCGGCGACAACCTTTCCGCCACCTTCAGCCCCGAACTCGTCGACTTCTCCATCTACATCATCGACGTGGCCCAAGGCGAAAAGATCCCCCGCAAAGCCGGCCAGGGCATGATCAAGTCCGACCTCTTCATCATCAACAAGACCGACCTCGCACCCCACGTCGGGGCGGACCTGGCCATCATGGAGAGGGACTCAAAGGAGTTCCGCGGCAATAAGCCGTTCTGCTTCACGAACCTCAAGACTGATGAGGGACTCGACAAGGTCATCGACTGGATTCGGCACGACGTCCTGATGCTTGATTTGGCATGAGCACGACGGCGGTCGAGGCGCCCCGGCCAGGGAACGGTGCGACTTCCGGCGCTTCACCGGATGTAAGGGGCCGTGCCCGCTCCGCGGTGCCCGCCACGCCGCGGCCCCTTACATCCGGCTCAGCCGCCTCAGTGGGAACGTCACCGATGGGGCGGCTTGAGCTGGGCATCACTTTGCGGGGCGGTCGGTCCCTTGCCTCACATCAGTTCCACGAAGGTGCTTTGAGGGTTCTTCGCCCTCATTATCTGGATGACTCCGGGCAGGTTTGTTATGTCGTTGTGAATCCTGGCGGGGCCTATCTGGGGGCGGATCTCTTTCTTGTTGATGTTGAGGTCCACGATTCTGCTGACCTGTTGTTGACGACGCAGTCCGCTACGAAGGTTTATCGGACTCCCGGGTCCTTTGCCGAGCAGCGGATGGCTGTCCGGCTGGGGGAGGGGGCTCGGCTGGAACTCATGCCGGACCAGCTCATCGCCTACCGGGAGGCCAGCTACCGGCAACGGACCTCTGTAACCTTGCGGCCGTCGTCGTCCTTGGTCATGGCCGAGGTGGTGACGCCCGGCTGGTCGCCGGACGGCGCCGCCTTCCGGTATGAGGAAGTGCGGCTGAGGAACCGCATCTGCGTGGAAACCGGGGCGGGCACCGAACTGCTGGTGTTGGACAACCTGCTGATCCGGCCGCCGCTGCACGACGTAAGCGGGCTCGGTTTCATGGAAGGCTACAGCCACCTCGGATCCCTGGTGGTGGTGGATCCCCGGGTGGACCAGGCGCTCGCCGACGAACTGCACCTGCTGACCGCCGGCGGCGAAGCGCTGACCGGCATTTCACTGACGCGCCCAGTTGCGGGAACTACCGGGCTGGTGTTGCGGAGCCTGTCCAACAGCACCGACGAACTGAACCGCCTGCTTCGGTCCTGCACCGACTTCCTGCGCAGTCGCTGGTTCGGCCAAGGGCCGCTGGACCTGAGGAAGCACTGATGACCAGCATCGCCGCGCTCTACCGGGACCGGGACTCCCTGCCGCTCCGGACCCGCGCGCTGTTCACCTTTGGTGCAGTGGCCGCGCTGCACGCTGCCGCCGTCGTCCTTTTGCTTGCCGGAACCCGGCCCGGGGGCGGCGGGGCGCTCTCCTGGGGACTTGTCCTCACCGCTTACCTCGCCGGAGTGAAGCACAGCTACGACTGGGACCACCTGGCGGCCATCGACAACTCGACCCGAAAGTTCGTGGCACAGCGGCAGCATCCGGTGAGTGTGGGCTTCGCGTTCAGCCTGGGCCACAGCTCGGTGGTGACCCTGGCCGGGGTGCTGGTGATCGCCGGTGCGTCCATGGTTGGCAGCCTGATGGAGGAAGGTACGGCCGGCAACGTCGTGCTGGGGCTGATCGGCAGCGGTGTATCCGGGCTGTTCCTGCTGGCCATGGGGCTGTTCAACGGCTCGGCCTTCACCCGCTCGGCCGCTGCCTTCCGGCGCTCCCGGGCCGGAGCGGCCATCGATCCCCGCGACCTGGAACCGCAGGGACTGGTGGCGCGGCTGCTGGCCAAACCCCTCGCGAGGGTGCGCCGGCCGCGGAACATCTACGTGGTCGGCTTCCTCTTTGGGCTGGGTTTCGATACCGCAACCACCATCGGGCTGCTGATGATGACGACGGCGGCGTCCTTGGCCGGGGTACCCCCGTTCGCCCTGCTCGCCCTGCCGCTCGCCTTCGCAGCCGCAATGACGCTGTGTGATTCGGTGAACGGCATGGTGATGATGCGGATGTACCGGTCGGCACTGGCCGACCCGCGGCGGAAGCTTGGCTTCAATGCTGTGGTGACGGGCATCTCGGCGGTCTCGGCCCTGTTCATTGCCGTGATTACTTTGTCAGGCTTCATGCACGCTGCCTTCGGCCTGGATGATCCGGTGACGGCTTGGCTTTCATCGATCGACCTGGGAGAGGCCGGCCTGCTGCTGGTGGGACTGCTGCTGGCCGTCTGGGGCGGCGCCGCGCTGGCGTGGAGGCAGGCCCGGAACGGATAGGGACGCGTCGCCGGCATCCACTGCCGGCAACGCGCCCCGTGGCTCCTAGCCGAAATCGGCCACGTAGCTGGGAACTCCGACGGCGTCCGTGGACACCGGTGCTCCGGTGTCATTGACCACGTGGTCCAGTGTCCCGGCGCCGAGATTCACGGTCAGCAGGCTGTGCAGCTTAACGCCCGGCGTCACCGGAACCTCGAAACCGCGGGTGGCGTGGATGGTGGGATCCACGTTGGTGTATACGTAGCTGCCGCCGCCCCAGAGTTCGTGGGTTTTGACGGAGTCTGCCACCTTGTACCCGGCCCAGCCCAGGACCCCGTCATGCTGCCACGCTGCCTGGTTGGGGGCGTCGTAGGGCAGTTCGTTCTGGAAGAAGACGGTCTTGCCGTTTTCGCCGTTCCAGATGACGTTGTACTCCTGGTAGTGCTCCACGAACAGGCCGGTGGCAGTGACGTTGTTGCCGTTGACGATCACGCCGTTCCTGCCGGTGTTGGTGGTCCAACCGACACCGTTCCCATGGTCTGCGCGCCAGGCCCAGATGTGGTCCAGGAGGACGTTGTCGCTGTTGACTTCCAGGCTGACTGAGGCCTTGCCCACGTGGGGCCCGCCGATGCGGAAGAACACATCGTGGAGCGTGGTGGGGTTGGCTGGATCGCTGAGGACGCCTGAGCTGGCTGGTCCGTCCCCTGCGCCTGGAATCGCTTTGCCGATGCGCATCAGGGCAGGGGAGTTGACCTCGCCCGCGTCCACGGTAACGGCGGCGATGTCCACGCCGGGGACGTCCGCAACTGTCAGGGGAACCGATCCGTTGACGGCGGAAAGTGTTGCCATTCCAAGTCCAAGCACCACTGTTCCTGCACGCTTGACCTCGATGCTCCGGTCAACGTCGTAGACCCCGGGAGTAAGGAGCAGGTTCTTTCCACGGGCCAGCTGCGCGTTGATGGCCTGCGCTGAATCACCGGGCTTTGCAACATAGAAATCGGACAGGGGGATGCTGCGGCCTTGGCCGGGACCGTTTTCCCACGTGGTCCCGGCCGGGTCCTTGCGGACGGAGGGCACGTACACGCTGTACTGGCCGGCCGAATCCAACGTCAGGTAGGGCTTCTCGCGGCTGATCGGAGTCTTGTCCAGCGTGGTGTAAGGCGGGTTGGGGAAGGAGTCGGCGGGCGCGCCGTTCACGCCGGAGAAGACCTGGTTCCAGACCCCATTGGACCAGCTGCCGATGCTGCTGTCGCGCACCAGGTACTGCTGCTGGGAGCCATTGATGATGGCACCGGTCTTTGAGTCCGCAAGGAACCCGCCGCTGGCGTACTGCGGGCCGGCGGTGCAGTAGTCCATCAGGGAGAGGTTGCCGCCGGTGATGTTGACCCGGCGCATCGGTGAAGCCTGGGAAGCCGCCCAGAAATTCGCGGAACTGCGGCAGCCTTCCAGGCCGGTGACGTTGATGGTGAGGTTGGACAGGGAGCGCCAGAAGTTGTTCAGGGCGATGCAATTGTCCGCGGTAAGGCAGCGGTTGTAGACGTCGACGTGTCCATTGATGGTGACGTCGGTGGGTGCGGCGCCCAGTCCCGCCACCTCGGTGGAGTAACCCACCTGGACGATCAGCGGCTCTTCGGGGGTGCCATAAGTCCCGGGCTTGAACAGCAGCGAGTAGCGCTTTGAGCCCATCTCATCGTCCACCTGCTGGGCCGCAATGGCGTCCACGGTGGCCTGGATCTGTGCCACCGGCATGCCGGGGTCGAAGACGTAGGTATTGGAACCGAACGGGTTTTGCGGCGTCGGTGCCGGCGGTGGCGGCGACGCCGGAGCCTGGGCTGCGGGCTGGGCTGCTGAGGGCGCCGCCTGTGCTGCGGCCGTCCCGCCGGCGGCAACAAGGCCAAGGAGAAGGGCGGTGGCGGCTGCAACAGTGCCGGCGCGGCTCGGGCGCTGCGCCGGAAGGGGTCGGGGTGCGTCTGGGCGTAAGGCTAGCGGCATTGCTGGTCCTGTCAGTGGAGGGGCTGGACGACCACGACGGCTGCGACAGGCAGCCGGGGCCGAGTGGTGGGAGCGCTCCCGTCGGGAGAGCGTAGCATCGGGATTTTGCCCCGGCAAGGGTTGACGGGAGCGCTCCCACGCTGGATCGGTGTCGTATTGTCGGTGTAATGAACGAAAAGACCAGCCGGTCCGCTCCGGAAGGGGCAGGGCGGCTCAGTCCCACGCTGGAGGACTTGGCGTCAGCGGCAGGGGTGTCCCGCTCCACAGCATCCCGTGCCATCAATGGCGGCTCAAAGGTCAGCGCGCAGGCCCAGGCGGCCGTTGACGCCGCGATCGTGGCGCTGGGCTACACCCCCAACCGTGCTGCCCGGAGCCTCGTCACCCGGCGCGCCGGATCCGTGGCACTGGTGATCCCCGAACCTGACGCCCGGGTCATGTTGGACCCGTACTTCGCCGCCGTCATTACTGGAGTCAATGAAGCACTGCGCGAGACGGACCTGCAGCTGGTACTGCTGATGTCCCGGGCCGGTGACGACTCGGCGCGGACCATCCGCTACCTGCGCGGCGGCCACGTTGACGGCGCGATCGTGGTCTCCCACCACCACGCTGATGACTGGGTGGAGACCCTGGGCGGCACCGGTCTGCCCACCGTCTTCATCGGCAGGCCGTGGGACACGTCGTCCGGAATTCCCTATGTGGACCTGGACAACTTCGAGGGAGGCCGGTTGGCGGCACGGCACCTGGCCGGTATCGGCCGCACCCGGCTGGCGACTGTTGCCGGCCCTCCTGACATGACGGCCGCCGTCGACCGCCTGGAAGGATGGCGGAAGGGACTCAGGGAAGCCGGCCTTGAGCCCGGACCGGTCATCCACGGGGACTTCACGACGGCGGGCGGTGCCGATGCTGCAGCCCAAGTGCTGGCTACATCGCCTGACGTGGACGGAATATTCGCCGCATCGGACCTGATGGCGCTCGGCGTCGTGGACACCCTTCGCGGAAGGGGGCGGCGGGTGCCGGACGACGTGGCAGTGGTGGGCTTCGACAACCACTCCATCCAGGCGGCAAACGGCCTGGGCCTCACCACGGTGGCCCATCCCATGGTGGACATGGCAGCCGCAGCCGGAAAGCTCCTGGTGGGTGCCATCGCGAATCTCGACGGGGTTCCGGGACCAGTCATCTATCCTGCGGAACTGGTGGTGCGCGGAAGCTCCGTGCAGTAGCGGACCCAAAGCCGCAGGATGTCGGCCCGACCGCCTGGTTGCACCTAGGCGGCCAGGCCGCCCTTTACCTTGCGGTGCGTCCGATGCCTGGCCGGCGCCAGGCGTGAATGGGCGCCCGCGAGGACCTCGCTGCCGTCCGGCACGGTGCTGTCCGAATCCAGGTGTGCGCCGTGCTCGATCAGGACGCTTGAGCCGATGCGCGAGTGGCTGCCAATGTGGACACGGTTGCCGATCACCGTGCCCCGGCCGATGCGCACGCCGTCGCCGATGACCGTCCTGTCACCGATGATCGCGCCGCGGTCGATCCAGCTGCCGTGTCCAATCCGGCAACCTGAACCCACCTTCGCGCCGTGCTCCACATAGGTCATGGGGCCGATCCGGGTGCTCTCAGCCACGCTGGCCCCCGGAGCGATGAGGCCGCCGCCGTTGTCGTGGCGGCTGTACCGGGTGACCTTCCCGGCGTCGTCCTCTACTGACACAAACTTCGCGGTCATACCATCCCTCGTTACCACCGCGGCTATTTACCGCTCAGTAGGTTAACGGCCGGGAGGCCGCGAGGATTCCCAGCACGCGGGCCGTGACGCGCTACGCCACCAGGTTGGCGGCAGCCGTGTTCATGTGTTCAAGGATGGTCTTCCGGGCCAGGGTGGCATCGCCGGTGTCGATGGCGCCCACGATGTCCTTGTGGCGGTCCACGCTCATGTTGCTGACGCCCTTTTCCAGTCCGGCGAACATGATGGACATCCGGATGGAGCCCTCAAGGGATTCCCAGGAGTGGAGCAGTGTTTCGTTGCCCGTAAGCCGGCAGAGGGTGCGGTGGAACTCGAGGTCGGATTCAATCCGTTCCTCAAGGCTGCCGCTGGCCGCGGCCTCCATGGCATCAATGGCCTTGTGCAGCGACTCGGTGACCTGCTGCCGGTCCGGCAGTTCGCAGAGGGTCCGGGCGGCCAGCGATTCCAGGGCGGCACGGACAGCATAAATGTCCCGGATTTCCTTTTCATCCAGGTGGCGGACGGACAGGCGTCCGCGGGGGCCGGCGGACAGCAGGCCTTCCTGTTCCAGCTGGCGGAGGGCTTCGCGGAGCGTGCCGCGGCTGATCTGCAGCATCTCGGACAGTTCCGTTTCCACCAGGTGCCGGCCCGGTTCCAGCTCGCCGCTGGTGATGGCGGTCCGCAGCGCCGAGAGCGCCTGCTCACGAAGGCTCTTCTTTTCCAGTCCCAGCAGGGGTGCGCCCAATCCGGCCATGGCTTTGTCCTCAATGTCTTAAGTCGACTGCTAACAGTCGGTAGTAATTCCGATGGTACGGCAGAAAGCACGGCACCGGCCTTGACCGGTGCCGTGCTTTCCCACATGTCTTGAAATCCGTCAGCCGAGTTCGGCGAGGACCTTGGCCACGATGCGGTCCACGGATAGCCCGTAGCGCTCGTGCAGGGTGGGCAGGGCGCCGGCGTCGAGGAACTGGTCCGGCAGCCCGATGGGCACCACGCGCTTGCCTGCTCCGGCGGTGACGACGGCGGAGGCAACAGTTTCGAAAAGCCCGCCCACCACGGAGTGGTTCTCCAGGGTGACGGCGAGCCGGTCCGTGTTGATTTCCTTGAGGACGGTTTCGGCGTCGAACGGCTTGATGGTGGGGGTGTGCACGACGGCGACGTCCACGTTGTGTGCCGCCAGGGCCTTGGCTGCCTGCAGGGCACGCATGGTCATCAGTCCGGAGGAGATGAAGACGACGTCGTTGCCGCCGCGCAGCACCTTGGCCTTGCCGAGTTCGAACGTGTAGCCGTACTCGTCCAGGACGGTGGGCACGTTGCCGCGCAGCAGCCGCAGGTACGTGGGTCCCTCGGAGGCGGCGAGCTGCGGGACGGCCTGTTCGATGTCGATCGAGTCGCAGGGGTCAACGATGGTCAGGTTGGGCATGCCGCGGAAGATCGCCATGTCCTCGGTGGCCTGGTGGCTGGGGCCGTATCCGGTGGTCAGGCCGGGCAGGCCGCCCACAATGTTGACGTTAAGGTTCGGTTCGGCTGCGTCCAGGCAGAGGAAGTCGTAGGCGCGGCGGGCTGCGAACACCGAGTAGGTGGACGCGAACGGCACCAGCCCGGTCTCGGCGAGCCCGGCGGCGGCGCCGAAGAGCAGCTGCTCGGCCATGCCCATCTGGAAGAACCGCTCCGGGTAGGCCTGGGCGAAGATGTGCATGTCCGTGTATTTGCCCAGGTCCGCGGTCAATCCCACGATCTTGTCGTTTTCCTGTGCGGCCTTGACCAGGGCGTGCCCGAACGGTGCGTTGGAGGTCTTCTGGCCCGGGTCGGCGAACGACGCGATCATCGCCGAGGTCTTCAGTTTCGGCTTGGCCGCTGCTGCGGTGTCGGGGGCCTCGGTGGTGGTGCTCATGCTGAAGCCTTTCCTTCGTATCCGGCGGTGAGCTGCTCGCGGCAGGTCTGCCATTCGTTCTCTTCGATGCGCATGAAGTGCGCCTTTTCGCGGTTTTCCAGCAGCGGAACGCCGCGGCCCACCTTGGTGTCGCACAGGATCACGGAGGGGCGTCCGACGGCGGCGGCCCGGGCGGCTGCGTTGTCGAACGCTGCCAGCAGCGCGCCGACGTCGTTCCCGTCCACGCGCTGGGTGTACCAGCCGAAGGATTCCCACTTTTCGGTGACCGGCTCGGTGCGGAGCACGGTGTCGGTCTTGCCGTCGGCCTGCAGGGCGTTGATGTCCACCATGGCGGTGAGGTTGCCCAGCTGGTGGTGGTGCGCGCCCATGGCGGCCTCCCACGTGGAGCCTTCGTCCAGTTCGCCGTCGGAGAGGAAGTTGAACACCCGGGCAGACGAGCCCTGGTAGCGCAGGCCCAAGGCCATGCCGACGGCGATGGTCAGCCCGTGCCCCAGCGAACCGCCGGAGATTTCCATGCCGGGGGTGTAGGTGGACATCCCGGACATCGGCAGCCGCGAGTCGTCCGAGCCGTAGGTTTCCAGTTCCTCCACGGGGACGATCCCGGCTTCGGCGAGAGCGGCATAGTGGCCGATGGCGTAGTGGCCGGTGGAGAGCAGGAACCGGTCGCGGGCTTCCCAGTGCGGGTCCCCGGCGCGGAAGTTCAGCTGGTCCCCGTAGACGGTGGCGAGCATGTCCGCGGCACCCAGGGCCTGGCCAACGTACCCCTGGCCCTGGACCTCGCCCATGTTCAGGGCGTGGTGCCGGATGCGGTACGCGGCGGCGCTGATCTTCTCCAGCCGTTCGGGCGTCACTGCGGTCTGCAGTGTTTGACCCTGCGGGGCGGCGTCCTGGACGGTATCTGTAGGCATTGCTGGCTCCGTGGTCGTTTCGTGCGCGGTGGTCATTCAGGCGTTGACGGTGTTCGGGGTGCTTTTGGTGGCCTCGTCAGCCAGTTCGCGTTCCCGCTTGCCCCAGGTTTCCCGGGTAGCGACGGCGGCCCAAAGGCCGATCAGGGCGTACGCCCCGAAGAGCAGTGCCGGGCCCATCCAGCCGAAGCTGACGAACAGCAAGGTGGTAATGAACGGCGTGAAGCCGGAAACCATGGCCGAGATCTGGTACGCGAGGCTGGCACCGGAGGCGCGGGTCTTGGCCTGGAAGAGCTCCGGGAACCAGGCACCCTGGGCGCCGGCCAAGGAGTTCTGGCAGACCGCATAGGAGATCACGATGGTGAGGATGATGGCGATGAACAGGCCGGTGTTAACCAGCAGGAACATCGGGATCGCGAACAGTGCGGCAAAAGCGGTGGACCAGACATAAAGGGGGCGGCGGCCAATGCGGTCCGTCAGTGCGGCCCAGGCCTGGGTGGCGAAGATGCCGATGGCAGACGCGATGCAGAGGGCGACCAGGGTCTGGGTCTTGTCCGCCAGGTGCTGGCTGTTGAGGTAGGAAATCATGTAGGTGATGGATACTGCGTAGCCGGCAGTCTCGGCGATGCGCAGGCCGATGCCCTTGACGATGTTGCGCCAGTCAGTCTTGATGACCTCGACGATCGGTGCCTTCACGATGGTGCCGCTGTCCTTCACCTCATCGAAGACCGGGGATTCCGGGACCTTGGACCGGATGATGAGGCCTACGACGACCAGCACGATGCTGGCCAGGAACGGGATCCGCCATGCCAGCTCACCTCCGAGGCCGGTGCTCGCCAGGAAAGTCAGGTTGGCAAGCAGCAGGCCCACGGGGAAGCCGGCCTGGACGATTCCGGTGAACTTGCCCTTTGATTTCCAGGGGGCATGCTCGTAGCTCATCAGGATGGCGCCGCCCCATTCCGCGCCGAAGGCCAGGCCCTGGACGATGCGGACGAAGACCAGCAGTGCCGGGGCCAGCAGTCCCACCGCGGCGTAGGTGGGGAGCAGGCCAATCGCGAAGGTTGCCAGGCCCATCAGGATGAGGGAGGCGACCAGGACCGGCTTGCGGCCCACCTTGTCGCCGAGGTGGCCGCCGATGATGCCGCCCAGCGGGCGGGCGGCGAAGCCGACGCCCAGGGTGGCAAAGGAGGCGAGGGTCCCCGTTACGGGATCGCTGCCGGGGAAGAACGCGGTGCCGAAGTACAGTGCGGCAGCGGTGCCGAAGCCGATGAAGTCATACGTCTCGATGACGGCCCCCACGCCGGATCCGATGGCAACTCGCCGGGCGTCCTTGGTGCCGTGGACCGGCCCGCGCATGGTCAGAGCATCTTTGCTCATGGTGGTTCCCTTTCGAAAAGCGGCTGGAGGAAGTCCGCCGCTGTCGACTGTTAACAATTGATGGACACCAGTGTGACCTACATCATTATGACCGTCAACAGTCGACTTTTAGAGTTGACTGTTGACAGTTAACGAACGTATTGTGGTCCCCATCACTACCGCCCGGCACGAACCAAAGGATCAATGATGTTCCACTCCAGACTTGGGTGCTCATCCATCAGCTTCCGGCACCTGGACCTTGGCACGGCCCTGCGCACCATGAAGGAACTGGGCTTCGAAGAAATCGATCTGGGCGCCCTGCCCGGCGTTTGCGACCACGTGCCCTACGGGCTCAACGCGGCCGCGGTGGACACTGTCTCCGCCGAGGTCAACGCGTCCGGCCTGCGGGTCCGCTCCGTGAACGGCGACGTCGGTGACCTCAACAAGGTGCTCGACGACGAGGGCCGGGCTGCGCGGGAGCGCCACCTCGACGCCCTGCTGACCCTGACGGCCAACATAGGGGCGAAGGCATTGGTCCTGCCGTGCGGCGCCCTGGACCATACCCCGGTCCGGAGCGTCGAAGAGGATCTGGACCTCGTGGCCGCCCAGCTCACCGGTGCCGGACAGCGGGCCGCGGAGTTCGGCGTCGGACTTTGGACCGAGTCCCTCCACTTCCTTCGGTTCTGTTGGAACCTGGAGCGCGCAGGACTCCTGGCCGACCGCCTCGCCGGTTCCGGCGTCGGAATCGTCATGGACTTCAGCCACATTGTGGCGTCCGGCGAAGATATCCAGGCCTACCTGGACCGGCACCAGGGCCGCATCAGCCACGTCCACCTGCGCGACGCCGTGCCGGGGAACATCAACCTCAGCATCGGCAACGGTGACGCCGACTTCGCCGGCGGCCTGAAACGCCTTGCCGCCGACGGCTACACCGGCCACTTCTCGCTTGAACTGGAAACCCGGGACGTCACCAATGACGAACGCCCGGCCGCCGCCGCCAAAGCGGCAAGCTTCATCACCGACCTCATCTGAGCCCCAAAATCAATTCAAGGAGCACCACCATGACCACCATCCAGCGCACCGCAGTCCTCACCGGAGCAACCTCGGACCGGGGCATCGGCATCACCACGGCCCGCCGCTACGCCCGTGACGGCTGGGGCATCGTCATCCTCGACCTCGACGGCGAGAAGTCCGCCAAGGTCGCAGCCGAAATCGGCAACGAGTTCAACGTCCCCGCCTTCGGCCACGAGATCGACGTCGCCAACGAAGCCTCCGTGATTGCCGCCCAGGCCGCGGTCGCCGCCGAAGTGGCAGCGGGCAACCTCGCGCCCGTCGGCGCCTTGGCCAATATCGCCGGCATCACCTCGCCCGTCCCGTTCCTGGAAACCACCCTGGAGCTGTGGCACAAGGTCATGGACGTCAACGCCACCGGTACCTACCTGGTGACCAAGGCCTTCCTGCCGGACATGATCGGCAACGGCTGGGGCCGGATCGTCAATATGTCCTCCGTGTCCGCCCAGCGCGGCGGCGGCGTCTTCGGCAAGGTCCCCTACTCCGCCGCAAAGGCAGCCATCCTGGGCTTCACCAAGGCCCTGGCCCGTGAGCTGGGCACCACCGGCGTCACCGTCAACGCCATCACCCCCGGTGCCGTGGACACCAACATCCGCGTGGGCAGCACCGAGGAGCAGGAAGCAGCCATCAACGCCGGCATTCCGCTGGGACGCAACGCCACCACCGAGGAAGTGGCCGCCGTGATCGCCTTCCTCTCCTCCGAGGACTCGGCCTACCTCACCGGCACCACCGTCGACATCAACGGCGGCAGCCACATCCACTAGCAGCCGGCCCCGGCGCCAGCCAGAAAGCTCCCAATGACAAAGATCTTCAATGACCCCTCCGACTTCGCCGAAGAAGCCCTGGCCGGGTTCTGCGACGTCCACTCGGACCTGGTCCGGCAGGTTCCCGGCGGTGCCGTCCGCCGCTTCCGGCCGGCAAAGCCCAAGGTTGCCGTCCTGGCCGGCGGTGGCTCCGGGCACTACCCGGCGTTCGCCGGGGTGATCGGCACCGGCTTCGCGGATGGAGCGGTGGTGGGAAACATCTTCACCTCGCCTTCCGCCCAGCAGGCCTACTCGGTGGCCAAGGCCGCAGAGTCCGGCGCCGGTGTCGTCTTCACCTACGGCAACTACGCCGGCGACGTGATGAACTTCGGCATGGCCAGCGAGCGCCTGGCCGCCGAGGGCATCGCCGTCGACAACGTCCTGGTGACTGACGACATCGCCAGCGCCCCGCCGTCGGAATCCGCCAAGCGCCGCGGCATCGCCGGTGACTTCACGGTCTTCAAGGTGATGGGCGCTGCCGCCGAGAATGGCGCGGACCTGGCCGAAGTGGTCCGCCTGGGCCGCAAGGCCAACGAGCGCACCCGCACCATCGGCAGCGCCTTCGCCGGCTGCACCTTCCCCGGCGCAGGCGCCCCGCTGTTCACGCTCCCGGCGGGGCAGATGGGCCTGGGCCTGGGCATCCACGGTGAACCCGGCCTGCACGACACCCACCTGCCTTCGGCCAAGGAACTGGGCCGCGAACTGGTGGCCCGCGTACTCTCCGAAACCCCGCCGGACGCCGGCAGCCGCATCGCCGTCATCCTCAATGGCCTCGGCTCCACCAAGCATGAGGAGCTCTTCGTCCTCTGGGGGACCGTGGCACCGCTGCTGCGCGCCGCCGGCTACACGCTGGTGATGCCCGAGGTGGGGGAGCTGGTCACCAGCCTTGACATGGCAGGCGTCTCGCTTACCGTCACCTGGCTTGATGAGGAACTGGAACTGCTGTGGGTTGCCCCTGCCGAGACTCCTGCCTACCGCCGGGGCAGCGCTGCCCGGGAGACCGGGGCGCGTGGGGTCGAGGAAACGTCCGACGGCGGCGCGGCCGCTGTTGCGTTCGTTGCCACCGCATCCTCCCGCGGGTATGCCGCGGCCTGCGTAGCGGCCATCGACGCCGCCCGTTCGTCGCTGCACGACGCCGAAGAGCGGCTGGGCCGCATGGATGCGATTGCCGGTGACGGCGACCATGGCCGGGGCATGGTCCGCGGCGTGGACGCGGCCGCCGCAGCCGCGTCCGCCGCTCTGGGCCACGGTGCCGGAGCCGGCGATGTGCTGGCTGCCGCCGGGGACGCCTGGGCGGACAAGGCAGGCGGCACCTCCGGTGTCCTGTGGGGCGCTGGACTGCGGGCTTTCGGTGAAACGGTGGGCAATGCCTCCGCACCCGCTCCCAGTGCCCTTGCGGCAGCAGTGACGGCGTTCGCGGACCGGATTGTCCAGTTGGGCAAAGCCGAAGCGGGGGACAAGACCATGGTGGACGCGCTGCTGCCATTTGTTGCCGGGTTCAGCCGTGCGGTGGGCTACGGCGTGGAACCGGGCCGCGCCTGGGAGGACGCGGCACGCGAGGCGGCCATCGCCGCGGAAGCCACCGCGGACCTCCTGCCACTCAAGGGCCGGGCCCGGCCCCTTGCGGAAAAGAGCCTGGGCACGGCGGATCCCGGCGCCACATCGCTGGCCATGGTCTTTGCCGTCATGGGGCCGCACTTCACCGGTGCCACCGGGTCCGAAGGCAGCACCACCACCGTTGCGGCGACGGCCGCTGAGTCATGACAACGGAAGGGAACACCATGGGGCTGCGGCTCATTGTCGGCGCGGACGAAGCCGGCGTGGACTACAAGGACAAGGTCCTCGCGGACCTGCGGAACGATCCGCGCGTCAGCGAGGTCATCGACATCGGCGTCAACCGGAGCGACGCCCCGAATGATTTCACCAAGCCCTACCCGTATGTGGGCATAGCGGCCGGCGAGATGATCAGGGACGGCGCCGCTGACCGGGCCATCCTGTTCTGCGGTACCGGAATCGGCGTCGCCATCGCCGCCAACAAGGTGGACGGCATCCGCGCCACCGCCGCGCACGACTCGTTCTCGGTGGAGCGGTCCATCCTGTCCAACGACTGCCAGGTCCTCACCATGGGGCAGCGCGTGGTGGGCATCGAACTCGCCCGCCGCCTGGCAAAGGAATGGATCGGGTACACGTTCGATCCGGCGTCGGCCTCGGCGGGCAAGGTCAAGGTCCTCACCGACTTCGAGGGCTGCTAAGCCGGGTCCCGGCCCGCGGGGCGGCGGCTGTTCGGCAACACGGCTGCCCGCCCCGTTGCGCGGTGCTCCTACACTGGGGTGATGATCACAGTCACCGGAAGTGTGGAAACCAACCTGTCCGCGGAGAAGGCCTTTGCCTTCATGAGTGAGTTCGAAAACACCACTAAGTGGGATCCCAATACCCCCGTGATGGACAAAATCACCCCGGGGCCCGTTGCCGTAGGCCACAAATACCACGCTGAGTCCGAGTTCCGCGGAAAGCGCCAGACGCTGGTCTACGAGGTCATCGAGCTCACGGACAACCACATAAAACTGCGCGGCGAGAACAAGACCGTCACCTCGTTCGATTCCATCGATGTCAGGCCCAATGGGATCGGCTCCGTGGTGACGTACACGGCCGAGTTCAGCATCCACGGGCCGGCCAAGATCATCCAGCCGCTGTTGAAGCCTGCCTTCAATTCGCTGCGTGATCCCGCGTTGAACGGGATCCGGGACACGCTTAATTCGCTGGCAGCGGCCTGACGCCTGCAAAGAATTCCCGGATCCCACTGCGCGGATCGTCCTCAAGCCGGGCTCCGTCGTCCAGCATCATGGTGCGGCGCGCGTCCCCATATTCCGGCCACTCCAGCCCTGCCGTGTCCGGCGATCCAGTGCGCGCAAAGGCTGCCCAGGCCCCGCTCATGGTGTTGCTGAGGGACTGCGGCGCCGCGCCCCGGGTGAGGAACGCAGCCTCCGGCGCGTCCAGGTGCCGGAAAACGAACGGGATGTCCAGGGCATGGCAGGCGCCCAGCTTTCCGCCCATCGCCGGGCTGCGCCAGGTGAACAGGTAGGCGAAGTTTCTCCCGGCCGCGCCGTTTGGCGCGGCCGGTTGGCGCGCTGCCAAAAGACGGTTGGTGGGCTGGCGGTAGACGGAATCGGCGATGGCGGCTTCAAGGATTTCCTTGCCCCCGGGCTCCCGGGACAGTACCCGGGCCAGTGCTTCGGTGTAGCCCGGTGCCTGGGCAGACGGAACCCCTGCGGCGGCGAGGACGGCGGCGGCGCGGTCAGGATACCCCGGGTCCTCCGGGGCAGCCGGGCGCATTTCGACGGCGAAGGAGCCTTCATTGAGGTTGGTTCCGGCCAGCAGGTCCACCCCGCTGTTGAGCCCGCGGCGGATACCGTCCAGCGGCGGCTCCGGCAGTGAGGGTGTCCCCACGGTCGGCTGGAAGGGCAGCGGGACGGCGTAAGTCTCCGCCGCGATCCGCTTTTCCAGGGCGGCCTGGGCCTCAAGCAGCCGCCCCGCGGGGAGGGTCAGCAGTTCCTTCGCGGATGGTTTGTCCAGGCCGCACAGTTCCAGGAATTGCGCGCTGATGTGCGCGGATTCGTCCGGCCGCCGGTACCGTTCCGCGGTGCCGCTCTGCATGATGGCGCGGTGGAAGAGCCCTTCCGACGACGGCATGCCCAGCAGGGTGCCGATGGCCGCGGCGCCTGCCGACTCGCCAAAAACAGTGATGTTTTCCGGGTCGCCGCCCAATGCCCCGATATTCCGGCGTACCCAGCGCAAGGCTTCCAGCTGGTCCAGCAGGGCGACGTTGGACGAGTCCTCGTACCCTGGGCCAAGCAGGTCCGCCAGATGCAGGAAGCCCAGGGCGCCCAAGCGGTAGTTGATGGACACGAGCACCACGCCCGCCGCGGCGGCCAGCCGGGCGCCGTCGTACATGGCGTCGCTGTTGGCGCCCAGCAGAAACGCGCCGCCATGGATCCACACCATCACCGGCCTTGCCGGCCCGTCCCCCGGCGGGGCCCAGATGTTCAGGTTGAGGCAGCCTTCTTCGCTCCATTTCCGCGGCCTGCTGCCCGGCGGGGCGGGGTTCTCCAGGTTTTGGGGTGCTGCGGGGCCGGCGGCGGTGCAGTCCAGGACGCCTGCCCACGGGGCTGCCGGGACCGGAGGGCGGAAGCGGTTGGCCCCCGACGGCGGTGCAGCGTAGGGGATGCCAAGGAACCGGCGGATAGTGGTCCCTTCAGCTTCGAGGGAGCTGCCGAGGATGGACCCGGCGGGGGTGGAGAGACGCGTCATGGTTGACAGGTTACGGCGTCCGCACAGGCAGGCTGGCATCACCGTTCGGCAGTGGGCGGCCACGATGCTGTGGCTCTTCATAACTGTCCGGGAGGTAAGACGCGTGCCCCACGCCGACGTCTTTGGTGCCGAAAATTGTGCTGACGTGGCCCTGCATCTTCAGGAGTCGTTCCTCCATACCCCCGAGGTCGGGGCGATCCTGCAGGATCTCGCGGCCTATGCCGTGGGCCGCCTCGGCAGCACCGATCCCGGGTGTTCGTGCGAAATCACGGTACTGCGGCCCAAGAAACCCGTGACCACGGCCTGCAGCATCCCTGCCGCGAAGGTGATGAACCAGGTGGAGTTCAAGCACGGCGACGGTCCGGGTTTGACGGCCATGCGGACCAGCGCCACGGTCCTGGTGGCCGACCTGCGGCTGGAACAGCGGTGGCCGGACTATGTCCAAGCAGTGCAGGATCAGGGATTCCTTTCGGTGCTGAGCATCCCCGTGGAGCTAGAGGGGGACGCGCAGGGCGTGCTGACGTTCTACTGCTCGCATCCCGTCGACCCCCGCGACAACCGCGTGGATGTTGCGGAGACGTTTGTGCGCCGGGCCTCCAAGGGCCTGACGCTCTGCCTCCGCATGCTCAGGCTGGAGGAGACCAGGGACGGCATGACCGCCGCCATGCAGACCCGCACCGTGATCGACCTGGCTACGGGGGCCATCATGGCTCAAAACCGCTGCACCCAGGACGCTGCCTTCAAACTGCTTCGGGAAGCATCCAACACGCGCAACATGAAACTCCGCGATGTGGCGGCCATGGTGATCTCGTCAGTGGCCGGGGTAACGGACACCTTTACCTACTTCGACGAGTAGGGGCCCTTCCGCTCCGGATCCTGCGGCTCCGGTTGGAGGAGGAACAGGGCATAACTGCTGAGCGGGACGCGCAGTAGCAGGCCCTGGGCGGCACAGTGTTCGTTGACGGCCTGTGCCAGGGCGTCCCGCTCCTTCGGTGACAGGGTGCATTGGCCGGCGCAGTAGTCGCGGATGAGCTGTTCCGAGGCGTCGCCGCCCAAGCCGACGAACTCCAGCCACAGCTGTGCCAGATCCAGTCCGTGCTCCTTGATGACAGCACCGGTGAGGGCCTGCTGGTCAACGTCATCCATCGTCCCGTCCTAGCCTTGGTTATGGATTCCTGCAGCTGTGGTTCGGAACGGCGGCGTGGACGGATGGGAATGAACCGCAAATATTTCGCTGGGAGACTGGCGCCACGCCCCTGCGCATGGACTCGCCCCGGCGCTGCCGTCGCCGCATCCAGCGCCGGGGGACCTTCGCCCCTAGGCGGCGAACCGGACCCGGAAGTCAACTTGAGTGTCTGGAGCACGCGAGTACAACAGGAGGCAAGGACCATGGGCGCATGTGATGTCTGCGGCAGCAGCGAGGGCCGCATGTTCACCGTCAGTATGGGAAACCAGACCGGCACGTTCGACAGCTTCGAATGTGCCATCCACATGATGGCTCCGGCATGCGAGCACTGCGGCTGCCGGATCCTGGGCCATCCCGTTGAAAGCCAGGCAGGCATCTACTGCTGCCTCCATTGCGCGAAGGAAGCGGGCAACCCGCACCAGGCCGCGCATGCTGAGCATACGACGGTGGCCGTGCCGGCGGAAGGCACGTCGGGAGGGCAGCGCTAGCGTTGCCCTGAAGAAGCGACAGGAAAAGGGAGACCGTGGCGGACAGCGGGAGTTTCAGGATTGTGGTGGGCGTTGACGGGTCGGACCAGTCCAGGGCAGCTATGGACTGGGCAATTGAGGAGTCCAGGCTGCGCACGGGAGAGGTACAGGCCGTGACCGCCTGGAGCTTTCCCTATGTCAGCGATGCCCTCGGCACAGCCTGGGACTATGACATCTTCCAGAAGGACGCCCAGGCCATCCTCGAAGAAGAACTTGAACGCGTCAAGAACCAGGGCGTGACGGTCACGGGGCGCATCGTGGAGGGGAATCCCGCGTCGGCGCTCATTGAGGCCTCCCGGGACGCTGACCTGGTGGCGGTAGGTTCACGCGGCCACGGCGGCTTCACGGGGATGCTGCTGGGTTCAGTGTCGCACCAGACCATCCATCATGCGCACTGCCCCGTGCTGGTAATCCGGGAGCCCGACGCGGGATAACCACCGCGGTACCTTCGCCTTTCAGTGAATGGAAACGCCCTTCTGTGGGTCCCGCGCTGCCGCAAGGCTTGCAGCATGGACATGATTCGGGTGGAGCCCCGCTGCCGCGTGCTGATCGACAACGACTGGGCGGGTGACCCGGACGGGCTGGTGGCCCTGGCCCACCACGCCATGTCGCCCGCCAACGCGATCGTCGGCGTCACAAGTTCCCTGACCAACCCGATGTTTGGGCCGCCGGCGGGCATGGCGCAGAAGGGTGCGAACCTGGCCGGGGAACTGTTGCGCGTCCTCAAGAGCCCGGAGCCGGCAGTGGCCCACCCGGGATCCGACAGCCCCTTCACCGGACAACCCCGGGACAACCCGGCTGCCCGGGCGATCGCTGCCACCGCAGCAGCCGGCGGAGTGCTGCCCCTGGTCCTTGTCTGCGCCGGCCCGCTCACCAACGTGGCCGATGCGCTCCTGCTGGATCCCGCCGTCGCCTCCTCCCTCACCTTGGCTTGGGTTGGCGGGGCCACGGCGAATGATGAGGAATACAACTACTTCACGGACCCGGCCGCCGCAGACTTCGTGCTCGGGAACCAGGAGCTGTCCGTGTGGCAGTTCCCGGCAGAGACGTACCGGCAGGTTGTTGCCCCGGTGGCCGAACTTGACCATGCCTTCAGGAACTCGGGCGCGGCAGGCGCCTGGCTGTGGGAGCTCTTCAACAGCCTGGACGTGCCGGACTTCGTGAAATTCGGGCCGCTGTGGTGCCTGGGTGACAGCGCACCCCTGGTGGTTACCGGCCTCGACGATGCCACGTCCACCTTCACGGAAACACGCAACCATCCCTCGCGGCGGACCTACCCCTCCGTGGACACGCGGCTGATCATGGCGGATTTCCTCGCAAAGCTGCGGCTGCAGCAGTAGCAGGCTAAAACAATGGCCCGGACCGCCACAGGCGGTCCGGGCCACCCGCTGCTGTCAGGCGTGCAGCGGCGCCCCCGCCGGTGCCTGCTGCCGGGCGAAGTTGCCCAGCCAGCGCGCGCTCTCCTTGGGAGTCCGTGCCTGGGTGGAACGGTCGACGGCGATCAGGCCGAACTTGGGCCCGTAGCCGAAGATCCACTCGAAGTTATCGAACGCGGTCCAGGCGATGTACCCGCGGACGTCGATGCCGTCCGCAAGGCAGGAAGCAACGCCGTCGACGGCTGTCCGCAGGTACGCCACCCGCTGCGTGTCATCCTCCGTGGCCAACCCGTTCTCGGTGACCATCACCGGGATGCCGGCAACGCGCCAGGCCTCGCGGATGGTGGCCTCCAGCGCTTGGGGATAGATTTCCTCGCCCATTTGGTTGACGGCCACGCCTTCCGGAGCCGGAGCGTGGCCGTCCGGGCCGTACACGGTGCGGCCGTAAGTCTGGATGCCCACGAAGTCGTCGCCGCGGGAGGCTTCCAGGAACCGCTCGTTGACGTCCCGGCGCACCTGGGCCGCGATTTCTTCGCCGCCGGGGACCGACTGGATGTCCGAGTTGGCCAAGGTCCAGCCCACGCGCAGATCCGGGCGGTGTGCCTTGATTGCTTCGGTGGCCGCCTTGTGCGCCGCGAGTTTAACGTTGAAGCCGGCCTCCGTGGAGCAGAACTGGAACGGGGCAACCGTGCTGGCGTCCACGCCCAGGCGCTGTGCGGCAGCCGCCCACATGGGGACCTTGCCGCGGTTCTCCGGCGCTTCCCCGCCGATGCCGAATGACTCCAGCAGCCAAGGGAGGTTGGGCTCGTTCAGGGTGCAGGCGACGCCGATCAGGTCACCCAGGTGCGCCATGACCCGGCCGCAATAGCGGGCGAACAGCTCCGGCGTGCGTTCGCCCTCCCAGCCGCCCGAACGGAGCAGCCACAGCGGTGACGCGAAATGGTGGAACGTGACCACCGGCGTCAGCCCGTGCTCCCGGCAGGCCTCGAGCACCCGCTTGTAGTGGTCCAGCGCAGCCACCGAGAAATGCCCTTCCTCCGGTTCGATCCGGGCCCATTCCACGGAGAACCGGTAGCTGGTAAAACCGAGGAAGGCGATCAGGGCAATATCCTCCCGGTACCGGTGGTAGTGGTCCACGGCATCCCCGGACGGCTCCGCGAAAATGGTGCCCGGAAGGTGTTCCAGGAACCAGACATCGCTGTTGACGTTGTTGCCTTCCACCTGGTGGCCTGCGGTGGCCACGCCCCAAAGGAAGTCCTGCGGAAACGGGTTGGTCATTGGGGTTCCTCTCATCATGGACGCACGCCGGCGTCCCAGGCCTCACTGCCTGCCTCCATCCTGTCCAACCGCGTGACCGCCGCCACAATACTTTTTCAATCAATGACATTCTCATGTTTGGTCCAGCAGGCCCCAACGGATTCTTGAAGGGAGCCGGACAGCCCCGGCCCCTCGAATTTCCTCCGTTTGTCACCGTCATAGAAGAATGCGAAGGCGCACCAGATGAAACTTATGACCTCCACCGCACGCGGCAGCGCTGCCGTCCTGACGGGTGCCCTGCTGATCGGCTCCCTGGCCGCCTGTGGCGGCGGATCCAGCCAGGCCTCCGCCAAAGCCGACACCGGCAGCATCACGCTGGCCATCGACAGCGACTCGGCCTCCTTCGGCTACGACCCGCTGCGCGTCTCCGCAGCGCAGCGCCAGTTCTTCGAAGGCCTCTACGACAGCCTCATGACCCTGCAGCCGGACGGTTCCACGGGGCCGGGCCTGGCCAAGGAGTTCAGCTACAACGCGGACAACACGGTCCTGACGCTGACACTCAGGGACGACGTCACGTTCACGGACGGTTCCAAGCTGGACGCCGCACTGGTCAAGGCCAACCTCGACCGCCGCTCCGATCCCGCACTGAGCGCGTACTCGGCCGTCGCCAAGGGTGGTGCGCAGGAAATCACCTCCGTGGATGTGGTGAGTCCCACCCAGGTATCCCTGACGTTCGCCAAGCCGCAGCCGGGATTTGAAAAGAACCTGGCCTCCACCACCGGCATGATCGTGGGCAAGAACGGTGTCACAGACACCGCCAGCCTGTCGGCAACCCCGGACGGTTCCGGCCCGTACACCCTGGACCCCTCCACCGTGAAGGGCAACAAGTACGTGATGGTGAAGAACGACAAGAGCGCCGACGCGTCCAAGTACGCCTACAAGAAGGTGGTCTTCAGCGTGGTCCAGGACCCGCAGGCCCGGGCCAACGCCCTCGTGTCCGGCCAGGCGGACGTGGCCATGCTGACCTCGAACACGGTTGACTTCGCCAAGTCGAAGGGCGTCGGGGTCACCCAGATCGGCGGCACCGTCAACACCATGATCTCCTTCGACAAGATCGGCAAGACCGCCCCGGCGTTCGCCCAGGAGAAGGTCCGGCAGGCCATCCAGTACGCCATCAACCGCCAGGCCCTGGTGGACGCCCTGCACAAGGGCGATGTCCCGGCCTGGAACGCCCTCCCCAAGGATTCAGCGGGCTTCACCAAGGACCTTGAAACCGAATTCGCGTACAACCCGGACAAGGCCAAGAGCCTGCTGGCCGAGGCCGGCTACCCCAACGGCTTCGAGTTCACCATCATCGCCAGCGCCCAGACCCAAACGGACCTGCAGGCCGTCCAGAAGGACCTCGCCGCCGTCGGCATCACCATGAACGTGAAGATGGCCGCGTCAACGGATGAAGCCTTCGCCGCCGTCGCCACCACACCCCTGGGCTACGCGCCGCTGAACTGGGACAACCCCGTCGGCGTGATGTACGGCGTGGTCCTCAACGGCTTCACCAACGTCCAGAAGGCCACCGATGACCAGCTCAGCGCCGCCACCGGCGAACTGGCCGCCGCCAAGGACGACGCCGCCGCCAAGGCAGCCGCCACGAAGCTGAACACCCGCCTGATGGAGTCCGGCTGGATGATCCCGCTGTACGAGGCGCTTACCAACCAGGGCTACAACACCAAGAAGGTGGCTCCGGTGAAGTTCGCCGGCACCAACGCCTACCCGCTCCTTTCGTCCTACACCCCGGCCAGCTAACACCCGCACCGTCCTGCCGGGTGCTCTCCGCCACGGGAGCACCCGGCAGGACGGCCTGACCGATGGAGGTCACCATGGCACTATTCATCACCAAGCGCCTGCTGATGGCGCTGGCCACCGTGCTGGTGGTTGCGGTGCTGGCATTCCTGCTGGTGCACGCGATGCCGGGCAGCCCCGGGGCCGTGTCCCTCGGCGCCGGAGCCTCCCAGGAGGCCATCGACGAGGTCAACCAGCGGCTGGGCTGGAACGACCCGCTCCCCGCGCAGTTCTTTACCTGGCTCGGTTCCGCGGTCCAGGGCGACCTGGGCATCTCGCTCATCGATGGCCGCTCCGTCAGCGCGGACCTGGCGAGCCGGTTGCCTGTCACCGCCTCCCTTGCCGCCGGTGCCACCATCCTCAGTGCCGTCCTGGGCATCGCCCTTGGCGTCACCGCGGCCGTCCGCGGGGGAGTGCTGGACCAAGCCATCGGCGGCTTCGTCGGCCTCCTGGTGGCACTGCCCGCGTTCTGGGTGGGTGTCCTCTTCGTCTACCTTTTTGCCGTCCAGTCCTCCATCTTTCCCGCCACCGGCTACGTCCCGTTCGAGGTCTCCCCGCAGGACTGGGCGCTGTCCCTGGCGCTGCCGGTGATCACCCTGGCAGTGGGCGGTGCGGCCTTCATCGCCCGGCAGACCAGGGCCTCCATGCTCGAGGCCCTGCAGCAGGAACACATCCGCACGCTGCGCGCCACGGCCACCCCCACCTGGAAAATCCTCTACGTCCACGCCCTGCGCTACGCCAGCCTGCCCATCGTGGCCGGCATCGCCCTGCAGTTCATCGGCCTGTTCGGCGGCTCCGTCATCGCTGAGCAGCTGTTCGCCATGCCCGGCCTGGGCCAGGCCGTCCAGACCTCGGTCAGCACCCATGACGCCCCCGCCGTGCAGGGCGTGGTGGTCATCGCCACCGTGGTGGTGGTCGCCGTCAACCTGGTGCTGGAGTTGGCCACCAAGTTCCTCGACCCGAAGTTGCGTGCCTCATGATCCCTTCAATGGCTCCGGTCCCCGCAGACCAGCTGGAAACCCCGACGCCGGCAACGGCGCCCGTGCGCAATGCCGGCAAGGCCGCCATCGCCAAATTTTCCGGACACCGGCTGTTCGCGTCGCCCGGCGCCGTGGCCGGGCTCGTCTGGCTCGTGGCGATGGTCGCCGCGTCACTGACCGCGCCGCTGTGGCTGCCGTACAAAACCGAGGACCAGGACTTCACTGCCGTCCTGTCCGGCCCCACCGGCGCGCACTGGCTGGGAACGGATGAACTGGGCCGTGACATCCTCAGCCGCATCTTCGCCGCGGCGGCAGGCACCCTGGGAACGTCCATGCTCACGGTGATTGTCGGCGTCGGGCTCGGCACCATCCTGGCCATGCTTGCTGCCGGCGCCGGTGAACGGACCGAAGGCGTGATCAGCCGGGTCACCGAGGTCATGATGTCCCTGCCGGGCACGGTGATTATCCTGGCCGTGATCGGCGCGGTGGGAACCAACATCCCCGTGGTCATGGCCATCCTGGGCATCCTGATGTCCGCCGGTATCTACCGGGTGATCCTGGGCCAGGCCAAGTCGCTGCAGTCCCAGCTCTATGTGGACGCGGCCAAGGTGGACGGCGCCAGCCCGCTGCGCATCAGCCTCCGCCACGTCCTGCCCGGGCTGGCCAACACCATCGTGGTCCAGGCGGCACTCATCTTCGCCGTCGGCATGCTCATCCAGGCCGGCCTGGCTTTCATCGGCTTCGGGCCGCCCATCCCGCAGCCCAGCTGGGGCGGCATGATCCAGGGTGCCTCCCAGCATGTCTACGATGCCCCGTGGATGATGGTCCCCACCGGTGCCGTCCTGGCGCTCACGGTCCTGTCGGCCAATGCCATCGGCAACGCCCTGGGCAAGGCACCCAACGCCGCCGCACCGCACCTGCCCTCCGCCGCGGCACGCAGGCAGCGCTCAAAGGCCGTCGCCGCAATCGCCGCCGCCCCTGTCCCTACCGCGAAGGACGGCGCCCTTGTTCGGGAAACGGCCAAGGGGACGCTCAGTGTCCGCAACCTCTCCGTCGGCGTCGACAACGGCGTCCGGCTCGTCACCGACGTCTCCTTCGACGTAGAACAGGGCACGGTCCTGGGCCTGGTGGGGGAGTCCGGCTGCGGCAAGACGATGACCGCACTGTCCCTGCTCGGGTTGCTGCCCTCCGGCGTTTCCGTCACCGGCGGACAAATCCTCTGGAACGGCAGGAACCTTGCCGCGACCACGGACAAGGACATGGAATCCGTCCGCGGCCGCGAAATCGCCCTGATCAGCCAGGAACCCATGCGCGCCCTGGACCCGATGTTCACCGTCGGCTACCAGCTCACCGCCACCATCCGCCGGCTCCGCGGAATGGGCAACGCCGAGGCCCGCAAGGAAGCGCTCAGCCTGCTGGAGAAAGTGGGCATCGTTGATGCTGCCCGGATCCTGAAGACCTATCCGCACCAGATCAGCGGCGGCATGGCGCAGCGCGTGGCGATCGCCCTTGCCCTCTCCGGACAGCCCCGGCTGCTGGTGGCGGACGAACCCACCACTGCCCTGGACGTTACGGTCCAGGCCGAAATCCTTTCCCTGCTCCGTGCACTGGTGAAGGACACTGGCATGTCCGTGGTCATGGTCACCCACGACCTCGGCGTGGTGGCGGACATCTGCGACCAGGTGGCCGTGATGTATGCCGGGCAGGTGGTGGAAAACGGCAGGACAGCAGCCATCCTGGACAGCCCCCGACACCCGTACACGCTGGCCCTGCTGGCCGCGGACCCGCACGCCAACCATGCAAACGACATGCCGGAACGCCTCGCCACGATTCAAGGGCAGGTACCCCAGCCCAAGGACTGGCCCACCGGCTGCCGGTTCGCCGCCCGCTGCCAGTTCGCCGGCTCCGCCTGCCTCGAACCCGTCCCCCTGCTGCCCTCCGGCGCAGCAGAGGGCCTGGTGCGGTGCGTCAAAGCGGACCAGCTCGCCGTCGAAGGCATGGACTGGCTGGCCACCGACATCCCGGCCTCCCGCCTGCTCGAGGTCACCTCCAAAGAGACGCTACTCACCGAAAAGGACATGGCATGAGCACCGCAGTCACGGAGCGCCCAGGGCCCACGCCGGCCACCACCGTCCCCATGCTCGAAGTGAAGGACCTGGTGGTGCGCTACGGCCGCGGTCGCCGGGCAGCCACAGCACCTGCCGCCGTCGATCGCGTCAGCTTCAGTATCGCCCGCGGTGAAACGGTGGGCCTGGTGGGGGAATCCGGCTCCGGCAAGTCCACCATCGGCAAGGCAATCCTTGGCCTGCAGAAAGTTTCCGGCGGCACCATCAACTACCAGGGCCGGGACATCACCTCCGCCACCGCGGCCCAGCGCCGGGACCTGGGCGGGGAACTGCGGGCCGTCTTCCAGGACCCCAACTCCTCCCTGAACCCCAGGAACACCATCGGCACCTCCCTGGCCGAACCCCTGCGCCTGCGCGGCATCGTCACTGCGGAGGCCCGGGTAAAGGCCGAGGACATGCTGGAACGTGTGGGCCTGCCCCGGGAGGCCGTGGACCGGTACCCCAGCCAGTTCTCCGGCGGCCAGCGCCAGCGCATCTCCGTGGCACGCGCCCTGATCTGCGATCCGCAGCTGGTGGTCTGCGACGAAGCCGTCAGTGCCCTTGACCTTTCCACCCAGGCGCAGGTACTCAACCTGCTGGCCGACCTCCGCGACGAGCGGGGCCTCAGCTACCTGTTCATCGCGCACGACATCGCCGTGGTGCAATTCCTGGCCCAGCGCGTGGTGGTGCTGTACCGCGGCCAGGTGATGGAAAGCGGTCCTGCCGCCGCCGTCACCGGGAACCCGAGGCACCCGTTCACCCAGGCGCTGGTGGCGGCCTCCCCGGTGCCGCGTCCGGCGGAGCAGGCGGCGCGTCGGGAAGCCCGCGAATCACTGGGCGTCCGTACCGGGGCCGCTGCGGTGCCCGCACCCGGCGGCTGCCCCTTCCGGCTCCGCTGCCCGCTGGCCACCGACCTGTGCGCCACCGAACGGCCGGCGCTGCGCCGGGTGGGGACGGCCGACGTCGCCTGCCACTACGCCTGAACCTCCAGTCACCGAAGGGGACGCCACCCCATCGCTGCAACGACAGCCTTCAACACAGAAGTGGAGTCCTGATGACAGAGCAACTACAGCGGCCGGCTGGATCCAGCGACAGGATCGTCATGCTGGGAGTCAACGGCGGTCCCGTCGTGGGTCCTGACGAAGCCAAACCCGCCTTGGCACTGGTGGTCAATGACGCGGTGTATCTGGTTGACTGCGGGCTTGATACGCCCCGACAGCTCGTCAGGGCCGGACTTGGATTCGCCGGCATTCGCAACGTGTTCATCACGCACCACCACCTGGACCACACTTCCGGACTGCCGGGACTCCTGCTGCACGGGTGGACAGCACGCCCGCCCCTGCCCCCCGTGGATATCTGGGGCCCACCCGGGACTAAGCAAAAAGCAACGAATCTCCTCGCCGGCTTCGAGGACGAGATTGCCCTTTTCGAGTCCGGCGGCGGTTTCGGTGCCTTCATGGCACCTGATGGCCATGACATCGAGGTGCCCCCGGACAGGGCAGTCGTCCCCGTCATGGAAGACGCCAACGTCCGTGTAGATGCCACCAGGGTGTTCCATGGCCCGGAAGTGGCGAACGCCTATGCCTACCGGTTTACGGTCAAGGGCACCGGCAAGGTGGTGGTGTTTTCCGGTGACACGGCCGCCCATGACGCTAATCTTGCCGCCATCGCCAAGGGGTGCGATGTGCTCGTCCATGAAACGCAGGACAACAGCGCCATTGAGCGTATCGCAGCCGAACTTCCCTTCCCGCGTGGAGAGGAGCTGAAGAAGCATCTGTTCGAGGCACACTCCAGCGTCCTCGACCTGCCTGCCGTAGCCCTTGCTGCGCAAGCCAAGAAGCTGGTCTTCAGCCACTACACGCCTGTTGCGCAACCGCCGTCCACCTGGCTTGCGCTGGCGGTTCCCGCGGCCGAAGCCGTCGGCTACGAGGGGGAAATCATCGCCCCGAATGCACTGGACGTTATACCCCTTTAGCCCACCGCCCGGCTGTCACTGCCTGCACGCCTGTAACCCGCTACACAGAACGGACCCCTCCTTCCATGACTTCCACTCCTTGGCTCGCTGCCATGATTTCGCCCGGGCAGGACTTCGACGGCGCCCCGCGCCTCCGCAAGGAATTCCGGCTTGAGGAGGGCCACGGCGGCGTGGTGAAGGCGACGCTGCGGGCCACCGCCTTCGGCATCTACGAGGCCTGCATCAACGGCACGCAAGTGGGGGACGACGTCCTGAGCCCAGGTTGGAGCGCCTATGAGTGGCGGCTCCGGTACCGCAGCTATGACGTCACAACCCTGGTGACGCCCACCAGCGTGCTGGGCGTGGAACTGGGCAACGGCTGGTACCGCGGCCGGCTGGCCTGGCACGGCATGGCCAACCTCTACGGCAGTGAGCTGGGATTCTTCGGCCAGTTGGACATCGAGTTCGCGGACGGCCACGTGCAGTCGATCGCCTCCGATGCCTCCTGGCAGGCAGGCCCGTCCGCCACCACGTCTAACGACCTCTACGACGGCCAGACCATCGACGCCCGCCGCCTTCACAAAGGGTGGGCGGAGCCCGGCTATGTGCCGGGCGCTGACTGGACCGGCGTGCGGGAGCTGGCGTTCGACGCCGACCGGCTTGCTGAGCCGGTCGGGCCGCCCGTGGTTCGGGCCGGCGTCGTGCGTCCCGTGGAAATCTTCACGTCTCCCTCCGGCCGTACCCTGGTGGACTTCGGCCAGAACCTGGTGGGCTGGCTCCGGTTTACCGTGCAGGGCGAGGCCGGACAGGCCATCACCGTGCGGCACGCCGAGGTCCTGGAAGCCGGAGAGCTGGGTGTCCGACCCCTGCGGTCAGCCAAGGCCACGGACACTTTCATCCTCTCCGGCGGCCTGGACTCCTTCGAGCCCACCAAGACCTTCCATGGCTTCCGCTACGCCGAGATCGCCGGCTGGCCGGGAACACTGACTGCGGATGACGTTGAGGCCGTGGTGGTCCACTCCGACCTGGAACGCACCGGCACCTTCGAATGCTCCAACGAGCTGGTGAACCAGCTGCACCGCAACATCGTCTGGGGCCTGCGCGGCAACTTCCTGGACCTGCCCACTGACTGCCCGCAGCGCGACGAACGGCTGGGCTGGACCGGGGACATCGCCGTGTTCGCCCCCACCGCCGCCTACCTGTACGACGTCAAGGGCTTCCTGCAGGACTGGCTGCTGGACCTCGCCGCCGAGCAAAAGGCGACAAACGGCCTGGTACCCATCACCGTGCCCGATGCCCTGAAGTACTGCCCGCAACCGCCGGAATTCCCGGCCCCGGAATCCTCGGCGCTCTGGAGCGAAGCCTCCGTGTGGGTGCCGTGGGCACTCTGGGAGGCCTACGGGGACATCAGCGTGCTGCGGAACCAGTACGAGTCAATGGCCTCGCACACCCGCCGCGTGGAGGGGCTGCTCTCGCCCACCGGCCTGTGGGACTCCGGCTTCCAGTTCGGCGACTGGCTGGACCCGGACGCCGCGCCGGACCAGCCATGGGCGGCCAAGGCGGACACCGGCGTGGTGGCCACCGCCTGCATGTACCGCACCGCGCGCCTCACCGCGCGAACGGCCGGACTCCTGGGAAAGCACGACGACGAGGCACACTTCGAGGCGCTCGCCGCCCGGGTGCGGAACGCCTTCGCCGAGCACTACGAGGCGGCCAGCGGCACCATCCGCAGCGACTGCACCACCGTGTACGCGCTGGCCATTGCCTTCGATGTGCTGGAGACGCCGGAACTCCGCGGGTTCGCAGGCAACCGCCTGGCGGAACTGGTGCGGGACAATAACTACCGGGTGTCCACCGGGTTCGCGGGAACGCCGTTCATCACCCACGCGCTCACCGACACCGGCCATGTGGACGAGGCCTACCGCCTGTTGCTGGAGCAGGGCTGCCCGTCCTGGTTGTACCCGGTGACCATGGGTGCCACCACCGTCTGGGAACGCTGGGATTCCATGCTCCCGGACGGCACCATCAACCCCGGCGAAATGACCAGCTTCAACCACTACGCCCTGGGTGCGGTGGCGGACTGGATGCACAAGGCCATTGGGGGCATCCGGCCGGCCGAACCCGGCTACGCGCGCGTACTGATCCAGCCGCAGCCGGGGGAGGGGATCAGCTGGGCCAGGACGTCCCTGAAGACCCCGCACGGTGAGGTCCGGGTGGAATGGACGCTCGACGGCGGTGCGTTCCGTCTGGAGGCAACCGTCCCTGCCGGGGTGGCGGCCGACGTCGTGCTTCCGGACGGCGAGCGGCACACGGTTGAGGGCGGCGAGTACCACTTTGCCTGCGCACCGGCACCTGTGCTCGATTACCAGGCGAGCCGCTGATGGGCCACCAAGCGGTCCAGCACCTGCGCCTCGACGGGATCCGGATGCGGGACCCGTTCATCCTGGAGGCCGCTCCCGGTGACTTCGTCTTGTTCGGAACCAGCGATGAGAACGTGTGGGGCGGCCCCGCCACCGGCTTTGACTGCTACACCAGCCGCGACCTGGAGCACTGGGAAGGCCCCATCGCGGCGTTCCGGCCGCCGGCCGGCTTCTGGGCGGACACCCAGTTCTGGGCGCCGGAGGTGTATGCCCTGGACGGACGGTTCTTCATGCTCGCCACCTTGGCGACATCCTCCGGTGCACGTCCGCGCGGTGTTGCGGTGCTCGCCTCTGACAACCCCACCGGCCCCTACCAGCCGTGGAGCGACGGGCCGGTCACCCCGCCAACCCAGCCGTGCCTGGACGGAACCCTGCATGTCGACGACGGCGGCGCCCGCTGGCTGGTTTACAGCCGCGGCACCGAGGGGACGCCGGCTGGACCGGGAATCCGGGACGGGGAACTGTACGCGGTCCACCTCTCAGCGGACCTGCGCTGCACCGTTGGAGAGCCGGTCCTCTTGTTCGCGGCGTCCTCGGCCAACTGGACCCGTCCCCTTCGTTTCCCGGAGGGCGTGGAACCACCAAAGGGGCTCAACCTTGCCACGGACCCGTTGTTCACCGATGGCCCGTTCCTCATCGGCGGGGCCGGGGGCACCCTGCTGATGCTGTGGTCCAGCCACGGCGAGGACGGGTATGCCATGGGCCTCGCCGAATCGGCCAGCGGAACCGTCACAGGGCCCTGGATCCAACGTCCTGAACCCCTGTGGTCCAGCGACGGCGGCCACGGCATGGTCCTTCGCGCGTCCGGCGGCCGTGACTACCTGGCCTTTCACTGGCCGAACAGCACGCCCGACGAACGTGTGCGACTGACCGAAGTGGACGTCAGCGGGGCGGGTATCCGGATCCTGTGACGCGGGCCTGCGGTGCCGGATGCAACACGGGCGCTGATCTGCAACGATGTGCCACAGGACAAAACCAGGAGGACTCATGCCGTACACCGTGGATTTCAAGAACGTCTCGACTGTTGGTTTGGAATCGTCGCCGGTTGCCGACGCGCTGGCGGGGCTGCGCGCCAACGAGGCGCGCTACTACAAGAACAAGTACGACCACGACTTCACCACCACCCCGGCGGAAGATGATCCGGAGACGCTGCAGTACATCACCAACATCCTGTCCGCGGAGCGGAACCTGGTCATCGCGTCCAAGCCCCTGGAGGTGTCATCCTTCGAGGTGGACGGCCTGCGGATGGCGTACGTCTTCTACGAATCAGGGCTGTCCATCAATGTCATGTACGGCCTCGAGGAAGGTGGCAAGCGGGCGGTTGGCTTCAAGCTTTCGGACGGCATGGAGGTGCCTGAAGAACTGGCCTCCAGCTTCAAGTTCGCCCGTCAGAAGTCCAAGCTTGCCGGCACCATCCGTGGCTCCTACTTTGTGATCAAGGGCCAGTACAACTAGGGCAGCAGCGCCGAAGAACGCCTTCCAACGATTGAAACCGGGCCCTGCCCCGGACGCTGCTGCACGGCACGATGGCGGAATGAACTCCAACCCCATCCTTTCGGGCTTCAACCCTGACCCGAGCATCGCCACCAGCCCGGAGGGCTACTACGTGGTCACTTCGTCCTTCGAATACCTGCCCGGCCTGCCGGTCTATCACAGCCCGGACTTGGAACGCTGGCAACTGGTGGGCCACGTGGCCACGAGGGAGGAGCAGGTAAGGATCGCCAACGTTCCCACGCCGGGAGGCGTGTGGGCGCCGACCCTCCGCTACCGGGATGGGCTGTTCTACCTGATCGTCTCCGTCTTCCTCGGCGGGCGGGGCTGCGTGGTGTTCACGGCCACCGACCCGGCCGGCCCGTGGAGCGACGGCACCGTCATCGAAGCGGTGGACGGCATCGACCCCGACCTCGCCTGGGACGACGACGGAACTGCGTACGTGACCTTTGCCCGCCACCCTGACGCGATCCAGCAGGTCCGGGTGGACCTCGAGACCGGGGAAGCCCTCGAACAGCCGCGGGCACTGTGGTCCGGCAGCGGACTTTACTCACCCGAAGGACCGCACCTCTACCGGCGCGGTGACTGGTGGTACCTGCTGGCCGCGGAAGGCGGAACGGACCGCGGCCACGCCGTCACAGTGGCCCGCTCGCGGCACCCGGAAGGCCCGTTCGAATCCGCGCCGCATAATCCCATCCTTACCGCCGCGGGAACCGGTTCGCCCGTCCAGAACACCGGGCACGCAGACCTCGTTGACCTGCCCGGCGGCGGAACGGCCATGGTCCTGCTCGGCGTCCGCCCGCTGGGGCTGGCGAAGTCTTTCTCGCCCTTGGGCCGGGAGACGTTCCTGACCGCAGTGGACTGGGCCGACGGCTGGCCGCATGCGCGGCTTCCCCGTGTGACAGGGGGCCGGCCCGAGGAGTGTGAGTATGACTTCAGCAACGGCGCCGGGCTGGAGGACCCGCAATGGATCGGCGTGCGCAGGGTACCGGCGGAGTTCTCCGCCCCCACCTCCAAGGGGCTCCTGCTCACGGGCGAAGGCAACACCATGGGCTCGGGCCGGCCTTGTTTCCTGGCCCAACGCCAGCGCCACCTCGGGATGGAATTCAGGGCCGTGCTTGACGTCGCCGCCGGCGCGGGCGGCATCGCCGTGCGGAACGCCGGGGACAACTGGTTCGGCATCGAAGCCGCCCAGGACGGCGGATCTGTCCGGATCACGGCGCGCGCCGTCGTCGCAGGCTTTGACCGCACCTGGGAAACAACGGTTCCGTCCGGAGACGTTGAACTTGCCATCGTGGCCAGCCCGCCGCCGTCGGACTTCAGCGCCGGTGCCGTGGGCGGCGACAGGATCCGCCTCCTGGTCCGGTCCTCCGGGCCCGGCCGCAACCCGGACGATGAGCTGCTCACCGAGCTCGATGGCAGGCATTGGGCTTTCGAGACCGCCAAGGGCTTCACCGGCCGGGCCTTCGGCGTCTTCGATGTGGACGGCGAGGTCCTGGTCCGCCGGCTTTCCTACCGCGGCAAGGACTGACCCGCTACGCGGCCACGGCGCCGGCATCGGTACCCCGGGCGCCCCGCATGCGGAGGAGCGAAACGGCGGAGATGAGGAGCCACGCGGCGTTGGTGGCCACTGAGGGCCACGCTTCGTGGAAGGCGCCGTTGAGGATGAAGGCAGCGGCCCCGAGCAGGTTTGCGCTTTGGAACGCCCGGCCGGCCTTCACCCAGCCCATGGAGACCGACAGGAACGCCGTCAGAATCATGGCGGCGCCGGCCCAACCGGAGATTTCCCATACGAGTTCCATAGGTGTCCTTTCGTGAATCGTTGCCTGATGGCAATTCTGGGGGCCTGAAGACATGTAGATCAATTGCATTCTTCTGCACGCGTGGTTTAGAAATGCTTAATATGGATATGGATCCGCGCCGGCTGCTTGTGCTTCTCGCTGTTGCCCGGACGGGCGGCGTGCTGGCCGCCGCCGACGAACTGCGCCTGACGCCCTCCGCCGTGTCCCAGCAAATCACCAAGCTGGAGCGGGAAACCGGGCACTCGCTGATGGTCCGTACGCCAAAAGGGTCAGTGCTGACTCCCGCAGGCCTCGCCATGGCTGAAGCCGGCGAAGAGATTGAACGCGCCCTCAGCGTCGCCCGGACCCGGATGGAGAGCGGGGCCAACATTTCAGGCGTGGTGCGGCTGGGCGGCTTCACCAGCTTTGTCCGCACCGTGGTGATTCCCCGGCTGCCCGAGTGGCGGAGCCAGTATCCACAACTCCAGATCCACATCGTGGAGGATGATTTTCCCGCGCTGATGCGGCTGCTCCGGCAGCGCCAGCTCGACGCCGTGGTGGTGGAACATGACTCCACCACCGCCGGCCAGCTTTCCCTCGGAGCCGGAATGATCGAGGAACCACTGCTGGATGAACCGTGGAGGCTGGTGGTCCCCTCCGGGGCCCTGCTCACTACCGAGAATGTTGACCTCGGCAGGCTGCCGGTTCCCTGGCTCGGAGTGAACTCATCGGCCGCCAACTCCGCGGTCCTGGGGCGGCTGCGCCATTCGACGGGCGCCACCATAGAGACGGTCCATCAGTACCAGGAGACCCTCACGGCGCTCGCGCTCGTCGCTGCCGGCGAGGGGGTTGCCATTGTGCCCACCCTGGCCCTGGCCGGAGTGGCGCATGAAGGGGTGGACATCCTTGACGTTCCCGGGCTGGGGACGCGGCGCATCGTCCTGCGGCGGTTCGAGGGGCGCCGGCGTTCCAGCACCCCGGTGGACACCGTTGCGCGGCTCCTGCGCGAATCAGCGGCGGCGTTCGACACGCGGTCCGCGTCCTGACCGGCCCTGATGCGCCTTGCGGTGCCGTTGACCGCCCGCAGGGGCATGAGTACTGTGGGCGCACAATCCGTCCGCGGCGCCGGCGAGCTGCCGATGACTGCGGCGGCCAGTGATCCGGGCGCGCCGGCAAAAGGAGGCAGGTGTCGTTCTTCCAGCTTTCGCTGATTGCCGCCGTCGCGCTCCTCGGGCCCCTGCTGGCGTTTCCCCGGACCTGGCACCTTCCCATGGTGCTGGGGCAACTGCTCGCGGGCATCGCCATCGGCCGAACCGGCCTGGGCCTGGTGGACTCCTCGGACCCGACGTTCACGTTCGTTGCGGACGTCGGATTCGCCCTCATCATGTTCGTCGCCGGAACGCATGTGCCGGTGCGGGACAAGGCCCTCCGCCCTGCCCTGGGCGGCGGCGCCCTGCGGGCCGCCATCGCAGCGGTCCTCGCGGCCGGCGTCGGAATCCTCATCGCCTTCGCCTTCGGCACCGGGCACGCACCGCTCTACATAGTGCTGCTCGCCTCCTCCTCGGCGGCCCTTGTCCTGCCCATCGTCGACTCCCTGCAGCTGACGGGACCAAAGGTCCTTACGACGACGGCGCAGGTGGCGGTGGCGGACATCGCCTGCATCGTGGCGCTTCCACTCGCCGTGGACCCGCCCAACGCGCCGAGGGCAGCGATGGGGGCCTCCGCCGTCGCAGCCTGCTCCGTGCTGCTCTTCTTCCTGCTGCGCTGGCTGGAGCGCAGCGGCACCCGCGGGCGGGTGCACGACGTGTCCGAGGAGCGGAAGTTCGCCCTGGAACTGCGGATCCAGCTTGCGCTGCTCTTCGCATTGTCCGGGCTTGCCGTCGCAGGGCACGTGTCCATCATGCTTGCCGGATTCTCCTTCGGACTGGTGGTGGCGGCGGTGGGTGAACCCCGGCGCCTGGCGCACCAGCTCTTCGCGGTCAGCGACGGTTTCCTGGGGCCGGTGTTCTTTGTGTGGCTGGGCGCATCGCTGGACCTGCGTGCGCTGGCCGGCACGCCGGGCATGGTGCTCCTCGGGATCTGCCTCGGGGCCGGCACCCTCCTGGTCCACGGCAGCCTGCGCCTGCTGGGCCAGCCGCTGCCGCTTGCCGTGCTGTCCGCATCCCAACTGGGCGTGCCCGTTGCCGCTGCCACCATCGGCTCCCAGTTGGACCTGCTGGAACCGGGGGAAGCCTCGGCGTTGATCCTGGGGGCGCTCATCACCATCGGGGCAAGTGCGGCGGCCGGTTCACGGGCTGCCCGCACCTTCGCCCGGAACGCCCCGGCGCCCGCTAAATAGCCCGCTCTACCCCCGGGAGTGGGTCCACAAGCCGGAGCTTGCCTGGGCCTGGAAGCCCATGTTCCGGGACACCGCGCGGGCGGCGGCACGGACCGCCGGGGCAAGGACGTTGGGCGGCGTGGCACCGTCCGGAACCACAATCGACAGCGAGGCCACCACGGTGCCCTGCGCATCGAAGATGGGCGAGGCCACGGAGACCGTCCGGGACGGGACGGTCCGGCGGATCATGGCGATGCCGGTCCGCCGCACGTCGGAGAGTGTCCGGCGCAGCTGCCCCTCCGGCATTTCGGGCACGCCGGGCTCGTTCTCCGGAGGGCGTTTCAGGATGGTCTCCTGGAACTGCTGGTCCGCTCCTGCGAGCAGCACCAATCCGATGGCCGTTGAGCGAAGCGGCGCCCGGCCGCCCACCCGGTAGGCGACCTCGGTGGCGTCCTTCCCGGACAGCCGCTCAATCAGCACCGCCTGCTCGTTGTCCCGGACTGCGAGCAGGACATGGTGCCGGGTGACCTCGAACAGGTCCTCAAGGTAGGGAAGCGCAATTTCCCGCACACCGTGCCCGCGTGGAGACAGGGAAGCCACTTCCCACAGCCGGACCCCCACCACGTACCGGCCGTCGTCGAGCCTTTCCAACGCGCCCCACGCCACCAACCGGGCGATCAGGCGCAGCGCAGTGGGCGCGGGCATGTCCGCGTGGCGGGCCAGCTCGGACAGGGTCAGCGCGCGGCGCCGGTCCGAGAAGACGGCGAGCAGGCTCAGCGCGCGGTCGATGACGGGTTCGCCCTGTTTGGGCCGCTTTCCGCGCGCAGGCGGGGTGTCCGTTTCCGGAGTGGCAGTCATGGCATTGGTTCCTAGCGCCGTTGGCAGTTCCTGTGGCCCACGGGGAAGGCAGTGAGCTGAACCACAATACTATTCCAACCATTGAAAGAGCTGTGTGGAGTACCAGGGACCGGACAGGAAGCTGGAACTCCCAGCAACCGCATCCAGGAGTCCTGCCGCATGACCGTCCCAACCCGGCTTCGGGCCGAACACCTGCCGGAAGCCATGGGCTTGACCGTTAGTGAACCCCGGCTCAGCTGGACGCCGCCCGCCGGCAGCACCACCCAGGCCGCGTACCGGATCACCGCCAGCAACGGCTGGGACACCGGCAGGCAGGAATCAGCCGCGTGCGCCGCCCCGTACACCGGCCCCGCGCTGGACTCCCGCAGCCGTTTCGAATGGCGCGTCCGCACCTGGAACACCGATGAAGCCGGCAACGAAACACCTACCGGCTGGTCACAGCCCATGCCTGTGGAACTGGGACTCCTGCACGCCACCGACTGGACGGCGCAGTGGATCGGCGCCGACGAACCGGCAACGGCGCCGGCGGGGGAGCGCCCCGGCTACGCCTTCACCAAGACTTTCACGCTGGACGCCGCCCCGGATAAGGCCCGCGCCTACGCCACCGCCCACGGCATCTACGAACTCTTCATCAACGGGCGCCGCGTGGGGGACCAGCAGCTCACCCCCGGTTCCACCAGCTACAACACCACCCTCCAGGTCCAGGCCTATGACGTCACCGGCCTGCTCCGCGAGGGTGCCAACACCATCCGGGCCATCCTCACCGACGGCTGGTACCGCGGCAGCTTCGGGTACACGCGCGACGCCGACATGTACGGCACGCGGACAGCTTTCCTTGCGCAGCTCGAGGTGGGGTCCGGGACCGCCACGCAGGTCATCGGCACCGACAGTTCCTGGCTGGTGTCCGCCACGGAGATCACCGGCGCCGACCTCATGGCGGGCCAGCGGGTCGACTTCCGGGCGCACGACGCCGGGAGCACACCTTCTGGAGGCAAGGCGCCCGGGGTGCGTCCCGCCGTCGTCCGTCCCGGCAGCTTCACACAGCTGGCCGGCCCCCTGGCGCCTCCCACCCGCGTGACCGGGGAAATGGTTCCCGTTTCCATCACCCGCCTGCCAAACGGCAACCAGGTGGTGGACTTCGGCCAGAACCTCCACGGCTGGATCCGACTTACCCAACTGGGGGCGCCGGGCGAAACCGTCGCGCTGGAGTACGGCGAGGCCCTGGGGCCGGACGGTGACGTCACCCGGGACCACCTGCGCCCGCATGATTTCCGCTCACCGGGGGCCTTCCTCGCCGCCGGCCAGGTGGACACGGTCGCCGCTTCCGGGGCCCCGGGCGAAGTCTTTGAGCCCCGGCACACCACCCACGGCTTCCGGTACGTCTCCTTGCAGGGCCTCGCCGCGGACCTGGCACCGGCGGACATCACCGCCTGCCTGGTCCGGACGGACATGGAGCGCATCGGCACCTTCAGCTGCAGCGATGCGCGGCTGAACAAGCTCCACGGGATTGTGGAGTGGAGCTTCCTGGGGAACACCTGCGAGGTCCCCACCGACTGCCCGCAGCGCGAGAAGGCCGGCTGGACCGGGGACTGGCAGCTGTTCGTCCCCACCGCCGCGTACCTGTACGACGTCACCGGCTTTACCCGGAAGTGGCTCCGCGACGTCCGCGCCGACCAGTGGGAGAACGGCGTCATCGCCAACATCTCGCCGACACCCGGGCCGGAGGCCACCTCGGCCGAATTCATGGCCTTCACCAACGGCTCGGCCGGCTGGGGCGACGCGATCGTGATGGTGCCGTGGGAGGCTTATCTGGCCACCGGCGATGCCGCCATCCTCGCCGAGAACTGGGAGGCGATGAAGCGCTGGCTCGGTTTCGTCCGGACGGCCGCCGAAACCCGGCGGCATGCAGCCCGCGCAGCGCGGGCGCCGTTCCCGGCCGCCCACGAGAAGTACCTGTGGGACACGGGCTTCCACTTCGGCGAATGGATGGAGCCGGACGGCCCGGAACCGGACCTGTTTGCCGCCCGCACCGCGGACAACGGCATCGTGGCCACCGCCTACTACCGGCACACCACGGACCTGATGGCACGCATCGCCTCGACCCTGGGGCTCGCCGGGGAGGCCGCCGCGCTGGCGGAACTTTCGGCAAGCATCCGGGACGCCTGGGAAACGGAATACCTCGACGCCGCCGGGCATGTCACCCACGCCAGCCAGGCCAACTGCGTCCGCGCCCTCGCCTTCCACCTTGTCAGCCCGGTACACCGCGCCACCGTCACCGCGCAGCTGGCGGAACTGATCCGTGGCGCCGGCACCCACCTCGGCACCGGCTTCCTGGCCACGCCCTATCTGCTGCCCGTCCTGGCTGACAACGGCGAACTGGACCTCGCCTACGAACTGCTCATGCAGGACTCCGAACCGTCGTGGCTGGCCATGGTGGACCGCGGCGCCACCACAGTATGGGAACTCTGGAACGGCATCGACGGCCACGGCATCCCGCGCCAGTCGCTCAACCATTACAGCAAGGGCGCCGTGGTGTCCTTCCTGCACAGGTACACGGCCGGGCTTCGCCAGGCACCCGGAAGCGCAGGCTGGGACCGCGTGGTCATCGAACCCCGCCCCGGCGCCGGACTCACCTCCGCATCCACCTCCCACCAGGGGCCGCACGGCCTGATCGAGGTGCATTGGGCTGTGTCGACGGAACCGGCGGACGGCGCCGTGCTGACGCTCACTGCCACGATCCCCGCCGGCACCACCGCCGAGGTGCTGCTGCCCGGCCGGCCGGCAGCCGTCGTCGGACCCGGACACCATACTTTCCTGGCCGCACCCGGCGGGGACAGCACCCAACCTGAGCTGATGAGGAGCACACTATGACAGTGGACAGCGGCAACGACGTACTCGACCCCTCCCGCGATGTTTCCCGCCCCGGAGGCCGGACGGTTCCGGCTTTCCCGGTCTACGATGCCCCCGGCAGGCCGGAGCGGGTGGGCGACGGTTCCCTGGTGCACCGCGAAGTGACGTACGCCCGCGCACTCGGCTTCCGGCCGCTGAAGCTGGACATCTGGCTGCCCCGCAACGCTGCCGGACCCACGCCGCTGGTGCTGTGGGTGCACGGCGGCGCGTTCCAGCTGGGCGACCGGCGGGAACTGCCGCCCACATTTGTGCCGGACTCCGTCTTCCGGCTGCTCAACCAGGCCGGCATCGCCTGCGCCACGGCCGACTACCGGCACTCCCTGGAAGCACCCTTCCCGGCCCAGCTGCACGACCTCAAGGCCGCCGTCCGGTACCTCCGCGAATTCGCCGCAGACCTCAACATCGACCCGGAACGGTTCGGGGCCTGGGGCGAATCCGCCGGCGGCCACCTGGTGGCGCTCCTGGGGCTGACCGGGAACCGCCCGGACCTGGAGGGCGGCCTCGGCGTGCAGGGGCGCTCCAGCTGCGTCAGCGCCGTCGTCGACTTCTACGGTGTTTCCTCGCTGGTGGACATCCCGCCCATGCAGCGGCCCGACGGCCTGTTTCCGGACGCGTTGACCGCCGCCGTGCCGCCGGGCATGTCCCTGCAGCCCGAACACATGCTGGTGGGCGGCTCGGATGATCCGGAGCTGCTGGCCGCGGCCAGCCCGGTCAGCTACGTGGATGCCGGCGCCGCCCCGTTCCTCCTGGTCCACGGTGACTCCGACGGGCTGGTGCCGCATTCGCAGACCGACCTGCTGGCCGCGGCACTCGCGGAGGCCGGCGTGGAGCATGACGTGGTCACCATCCAAGGCGGCGACCACTGCTTCTTCGGTGCGGAGGACCAGATGGACACCATCCTGGCCACCGCCGTCGACTACTTCTCACGGAAGCTGGGCACACCATGACCCCTACCAAACGTGCAGACTCCGCCCCGGCCGCCGGCACGGGGCACGACGGCCAGGCGCCTGACGCCGGGTTCGCGGAGTACCTGGCAACCCCGGAAGGCCCGCAGTTCCTCAACCCGGACGCCGTGCGCTCGCCCGGACCCGAGGTGCCCATCCGCACGGTGGCCGCGGACGGCCGGCACGGGCCGGTAGGCATACGGATCTACGGCGAACCCGGAGCTGCGGGCAGCCCGGGCCTCGTGTGGCTGCACGGCGGCGGCTTCGTCAGCGGCAGCATTGACAGCCCCGAATCGGATTACCTGGCACGCGTGCTCGCTGCCCGGGGGACGCCGGTGTTGTCCGTGGACTACCGCCTGGCGCGCAACGGCGTGTCCTTTCCCGTTCCGCATGATGACACCTTGGCAGGGTGGTTCTGGGCCCGGAAGAACGCCGGATCCCTCGGCCTGGATCCGGACCTGCTCTGCCTGGGCGGGGCCGGCGCCGGGGGCAACCTCGCAGTGGGGGCCGCACTGTACCTCGTGGACGCCGGCAAGCCGCTGCCCGCGAAACTGCTGCTGGCCTACCCCTTCCTGGACGCCGAACTCCCAGCGCCTGCCGGGGGACTGGACGATGAGGCCATGGCCGGGCTGCCGCGGCACCTGCGGTTCACGTTGGAGGACTGCATCCGGACGGCGGAGAACTACGTGGGCGGGCCGGTCAGCATGGCGCCGTCCTATGCGATGCCCGGCTATGCGGATCCTGCCGGGCTTCCGCCCGCCGCCCTGCTTGCCTGCGAGTACGACGACGCCCGCGGCTCAACCGAGCAGTTTGCCTCGGCATTGGAGCGGGCAGGGGTTCCGGTGTCCTATTTCCTGGCCGAGGGCGCCGTGCACGGCCACCTCAACCACACGGCCGGGCTGCCGGAAGGGCAGGCGGCCCTGGAGTTCCTGGCGGGCCAGCTGGCGGCGGTGCGCCGGCCTTAGCCGCGGCCAAGGGATCAGGGCTGCCCGGAACTTTCTTCCTGGTGGCTGCTGGACCAGATGTCGCCCATTTCCTCGGTGGACTGCTCCACGATCCTGCTCATGGCCGCGAGCGCGGCTCCCGGGTCGCGGTGCTGGATGGCACTGGCCACATCCACGTGCAGCTGCAGCGCCTCGTGGTCCGGCAGATGCGGCATCAGTCCGTGCTGCGTCCGCCCGGCCAGCACTTCCGCCACGAGGTTGTGCAGCTGCGAAAACATCAGGTTGCCCGAGGCGTTCAGGACCGCGGCGTGGAACTCGATGTCCAGGCGGAGGAATTCGTCCTGGTCCCCGCGCTGCCCGACGGCCCACAGGCGGGCGGCCATGGAGACAAGGTCGCTGGCTGCATCGAGTGACGCCCGTTCAGCGGCCAGGCGGGCGGCCTGCGGTTCAATGGCGCCGCGCAATTCATTCAGGGCCCGCAGCTGCTCCAGCCGCTTGGCCGACGCCAGCCGCCACCGGATCACCTGAGGGTCGTAGAGGTTCCAGCTCGCCTCTGGCTGGACCACCGTGCCCAGGCGCCGGCGGGACTCGAGCATTCCCATGGAAGACAGGACGCGGGTGGCCTCCCGGATCACGGATCGGGACACCTTGTGCTGGGTTTCCAGTTCGTCCAGCCGCAGGATGGAGTTCGGTGCCAGTGTTCCCTCGGCAATGGCAAGCCCCAGGTTGTCGACCAGCGACGAATGCAGGTCCGGGGACAACGCCGCCTTTGGGATGGTCATGAATAAATCATATGGCGGGACGGAGAGACCGGGTATTTGTCTGTCTTATTTGTCTCTGTCCACGGAACATGGCAGACATGAAGGGGGTGGCAGGGAAGCCTTAGCCCTCCAGTACGAAGGGCCTGCTGTGCCCGGCAGCCTCGGGTGCCAGCCTCTCCGCAGCCTCCTCCGCGTAGGAACGGGCATCCTCCAGTAACGGGTTGTAGAGGGCTAATAGGATGCGGCGCGCTTCGAACAAGGGGAAATCGTGGGGCAGCAGCTCCGGGGGGAGCCCGGGGTCCTCCCAGGGGAACGCCCGCCAGGCGTCCATCACCTCGGTCCTCAGCCGAAAGGCCTCTTCCCCCGGGAGGCGTTCGCCGGCCAGGGCGTCAGTTTTCTGGCGGTAGGCGTTGATGAAGGGGGTGTACTGCCGGCGTACTTCGTCCAGGTCCCAGGCCTCCAACAACGGCCGCCCGCGCAGCCCTTCCGCGGCGGTGCGGAAGATGACGTAGTTCTCCACCCCCAGGTGGCGGCAGGAATCCTCCAGGTCGTCGGCGGTGTCCCACGCGGAAACCCACACCGCCCCATACAACGGAGCGAACCCCAGCCATTTGAGCCGGCTCCGCAGCAGCTCGCGCACTTCGCGCGAGCGCTCCGGGACACTGAAGGCCACCACGGTCCACATGCCATCCCAGGGGCGTTCCCCGGAGCCGAAGCCACTGATCTGTCTCACCCCGATCTCCAGGCGTGCCCTCGCCTCCGGGGTGAACCTGTACCGGGAAGCGCGCCCCGCACTCGACTGTTCCAGGACGGCGCGCCCTGCGAGCCGGCTGAGGGCTGTTGAGGCAGCGGAAGAGCTGAGGCCCAGGGCCGCGGCCAGGGACACAATCAGCCGGGAGGGCAGCCACCCGGTGTAGTCGCGCCAATAGTCCGCCAGCATCGTGACCACCAGGTGCTGGGTCGCCGAGCCTTTCGATGGGCGCGGGAAATTGACTTCCTCGGCGGCAACACGGGGTTCGGCGGGCCCGCCTGGGAATGGATGCGGCTTAGAAGTCACACCCCATCTTCGCAGGCAGGCAAAGCGGAGCAAATTTACTTTGCATATTTGTTGACGGTCGTCTTGATAAGCGCATAACATTTAGCCAGTGATCCGGGCCACATCCCGCGCCGGCACGCACAGTCCCCAGCAGGCGCCTGCTGACCCATCATTTCCAGGAGATCCGCAATGACCGCAGGTCCCAGCCCGGTGACGCCGTTGTCCCCGGACGCCATGTCACTTCCCGCATCCACCGAACAGGGCACGCAGAATGCCCGCCGGGCAGCAGTCGCCAGCTTCATCGGCAGCACCCTCGAGTACTACGACTTCTTCATCTACGGCTCAGCCTCGGCGCTGATCTTCAACAAGATCTTCTTCCCGGGCATCGATCCCGCCCTCGGGATGGTCTTGTCCATGGCAACCATTGGTATCGGCTACGTGGTGCGGCCCCTGGCTGCCGGCGTGATTGGCCACTTCGGCGACCGGATCGGGCGCCGGCAGATGCTGGTCCTGACGCTGGTCCTCATGGGAGTGGCCACGTTCCTGATCGGCTGCCTTCCTCCGGTGTCCGCCATCGGTGCCGCCGCGCCGGTCCTGCTGGTGCTCCTGCGCGCACTGCAGGGAGCCTCGGCGGCCGGCGAATCAGTCGGTGCCGTCACCATGACCATGGAACACGCCCCCACCCACAAACGGGCCTTTTACGCCAGCTGGGTCAACACCGGAGCCGTGGCAGGCATCATGCTGGCGTCGCTGGCATTCCTTGCTGTTTCGCTCCTGCCCCAGGACGACCTGCTCGCGTGGGGATGGCGCCTGCCGTTCCTTGCCAGCATCCTGGTTGTCGCCGTGGGCCTGTACATCCGTCTCCGCCTCCCGGAATCGGAAGTGTTCGAGGCCGCCAAGGAGGAGGACCACAAGCACGAACTGCCCATCAAGGTGGTCCTGCGCGACCACTGGGCCACCATCCTCAAGGTGATCCTCTTCGGCCTGTGGAGCGTGGTCTCCTCGGTGTTCGCTGCCTTTGGTCTTGCCTACGCCGGCAAGCTCGGAGTCCCCGCGGCCGTCATGCTCACCGTCACCATCGTCACCGCGGCCCTGGGCATCATCGTCCAGCCGTACGCCGGCATCCTGGCCGACCGGATCGGACGTAAACCGGTGTTCATCACGGGCAACATCGTCTGTGCCGGGGCTGTCTTTGCCTTCTTCTGGTCGATCAGCGCCGGCTCCATCCCGCTGATCTTCGCCACGGCCATCCTCTTCATGACCGTCGGCTACGGCATGGTCAACCCGCTCGGCCCATCCATGACCGCGGAAATGTTCGAGACCAGGATCCGCTACACCGGAGCAGCCACTGCCTCCCAGCTGGGCCTGGTCGTCACCGGCTTTGCACCCGCCATTGCCGCCGCCATCGTCCAGCCCGGCCCTGACGGGTGGCTGCCCGTTGCCGTCTTCACGGCCGCCTGCTGCCTGGTCTCCGCCGTCGTGACCGCCGTGTGGGTCAAGGAGACCTACCGGACCAGGACCGAAGACCTCGGCAAGCGGCCCGTCCAGGCCGCCTGAGCACCAAGCCACCCCCCACCCAAACGAAAGGCACGCACGTGCGCTACCCGGTCGTCGTCGACGGCGATGTTGAAGCAACCATGACCGACGGAACCATCCTCCGGTCCACCGTTTACCGGCCGGACGCGCCGGGCAGCACCTTCCCGGTGCTGCTCACGCGCACTCCCTACGGGCGGGACCTGGCGGTCAACTCGGCCTACTTCAATCCGTTGACCGTTGCGGCGGCCGGGTACGTGGTGGTGATGCAGGACTGCCGCGGCAGGTTCGGCTCGGACGGCAGGTTTGAGCCCTCGGTCAATGAAGCGTCCGACGGCGCCACAACGGTGGAGTGGGCCGCGCGCCTTCCGTGGTCCAACGGCCGCGTGGGCATGTGGGGCCGGTCCTACTTCGCGGAAACCCAGTGGCGTGCAGCCCGGTACGCCCCGGCCGGGCTAAAGGCCCTGGCCCCGGGGGTCTCGGCGGGCGGCAACGCCAACAACGGCGCGCTGTACCGGGGCGGCGCCCATGAGCTGGGCAGCCGCCTGGCCTGGGGCCATGCCTCGATTTCGCTCAATGAACTGATGCGGGAACATGCTGACGATCCCGAGCGGCGCGCGAAAGAGCTCCAGGAATGGCTTGCCCTGGACGCTGGATTTGCTGATGGTTCCTGCTACGGCGTCCTGCCGCTGCGGGACCTGGAGCCCAGGGTGGGCACCTTCCTTCGCAGCGAGGTCATTCCGTCGGCGGGGGAGGGGCCGGGGAGTGATTTCTGCCGGTTGTGGGATGCCGCTTCCGATGCGGCGGTGCCGCTGCCAACGCTGCACATCGGCGGCTGGTTCGATATCTTCGCCCCCAACACGCTGGACCAGTACCGCCGCCAGGCGGCCCTCAGCAAGACCTTCCCCGGTATGGAACCCCGCCTCATCCTGGGTCCGTGGACACACACCAACCTCACCGGCGGGTACCCGGACATCCACTTCGGCGCGGCCGCGTCCTCAGGCATCGTCGATGGCCGAGGAGATCTGTCGTCCCTCCATACGGCCTGGTTCGACGCCGTCCTCAAGGAGGACGAAGCGGCCATCGCTGCGGTCCCCCCGGTGCTGGTGTACTTCCTGGGCGAGAACCGCTGGCGCGGCTTTGATGAACTTCCGGTTCCCTCAGGGCAGAGGTCGTGGTTCCTCTCCGCCGGCGGGGAGCTGCTGGACCAGGCGGGTGCGGACGGAAACGTTCAGTACGCCTACGATCCGCTGGACCCGGTGCCCACCACCGGCGGGGCCACCATGCTGGCTGGCGCCTTTCCTGCGGGACCGGCACGGCAGGGCGCCGTGGAGGCGCGGGCCGACGTCGCCGTCTTCACCACGGAGCCCTTCACCGAGGCCACCACCATTTTCGGTGCCGTCACCGCAACGTTGTTCGCATCATCCAGCGCCGTGGACACGGACTGGGTTGTCCGGCTCTGCAAGGTGTCGGCGGACGGCGTTTCCCTGGGCATTGCCGACGGCATCGTCCGGGCGTCCTGGCGCGACGCCTACGCGGAAACCGGGCTGTTCAACGAGGGATGCCCGCCCTCTGCCATCGAGCCGGACCGGGTTTACGAGTACACCATCTCCCTCTGGGAGACGGCGCTGACTTTTGCTGCGGGGGAGCGGCTGCGCGTACAGGTCACCTCAAGCTGCCACCCGCGCTGGGACCGGAACCTTAACACCGGCAAGCTCGCCTACGAATCGGGAGTTGCCGTAACCGCCAACCAGCGCATCCATGTTGGTTCCTCCCACCCCAGCCGCCTGACGGTTGGCCTGCTGTGAGCACTCCTGTACCGCCGCGCCTGGAGTTCCTGGCGGAGCTGCATGTCATGGTGGAAACACCCATTGACGTCGGCCCGGCTCCCACGGGACACCGCCGGATCATACCGATCACCGGCGGTTCGCTGACGGGGCCCGCCCTCAGCGGCACGGTGCTGCCCGGCGGCGCGGATTTCCAGACCCTGCACAGCCCGGAACTGACCGAACTCGATGCCCGCTACGTTGTTGAGGCGGAGGACGGGGCATTGATTCATGTACACAACAGCGCCCTCCGCTACGGCTCCGCGGCGGACATCGCCCGGCTGAACCGCGGCGACGCAGTGGATCCGGAAGCCATCTACTTCCGCTGCTCGTTGAGGTTTTCCACCGCCTCCGAGGAGTGGGGGTGGCTGAACCATATCGTCGCTGTGGGCACCGGCGAGCGCTACCCGGACTCGGTGAAGATCGCCGTCTTCATCGTTCGCTGACCCGGGTGCTGCGGCTTCAGTCGTGTTCAGGGTGCAGGGTTGCGTCTGCATTGGTCTCAACCCATCGGGTGAAGGTGGTCGTGAGGTTAGCCCGAGTGGGCGAGGCACAAAATGGGCCGACCTCGGCATTTACTGTTTCATCCAGAGGAGCAACGCGGACGAGCCGGAAAGACTCATCCCCGGCGCGAGCCCTGATGGTGACGGCGTTACCGGCCCTGCTCAGCCGCACTGTGATTTCCTTATTGATCCACTCAGGGACTGGTGCCACCGACCAGTCGGATACCCCGCGTGTTACGACGGCCCCAACCTGGGGAACCCCGTCGGACACCTCCACGCCGGCCTTGATCCAAACGGAGTCCGAAACGTGCAGATAGATTCCCGCCTGGTCGAACTGCTCGGTGTAATTCAGGAGGAATGAAACCTCCACGGCCCCCTCAGCGGGCAGCGGTGCCAACAGGGCATGCGCACTGTCATGGACGAAGCCGTACGAGGTGTGCCTCCACGCATCACTGTTCTCGGCTGCGGTTACCCGCAGAGTCCGACCATCAGCGGTGACACGCACCGGCGGGTTGCGCCACTTTCCCCGGTCCCAGGAATAGGAATCGTTTGCTTCCTCTATCAGTTGTGTCACGTCAGATTTCCTAAGTCGATCGTTCAGGCCGTAAGCCCTATTCAAGCAGCGGCACATCCAACACGACGGCTATTGCCCGTTGACCGATCCTTGGGTTCTCGCGGTGATTGCAACACTTAGCGGATGGGTGTTGTTATGGCGGGGTATTCAATTCATTTGAGG
>NZ_JARDJH010000018.1:0-87318 GCF_039907755.1 Pseudarthrobacter sp. CC12
AAAGACTAGAGTTCAAGAAACCGATCGAACTGATCGAAAACCTCCTGTTGCAATGACCGCTTGAATCCGCCGATCCTTGAACGGACACCATAGCGTCGGATGGGCCGCGGGCTCATGGAGTACTCGCGTTTAGCGCGATTTGTCACTTCGGCTCGAGGCTCGGATCGCTTCGAAAGCTGGCCAAGAGTTGTTCGAAGCTGGAAACGTGCTTGTGGATCCTTGCTGCGTCCTGTTCAGCGTTGAGCCAGGGCTTACGCTTCCCGATCAAGAGAACGTCGCGAGGCTTACCGGCAAGGTCGAAGGGTGTCCTAAGCGGGAGAATGGCCTTCAATGCTTCCGATTCCAGTGTTTCAGGCAGCCGTGCTCGGAGCCAAGCGATCTGCTCTCTCGTGAACAGGTTGAAAGGTATCTGTAGATTTTCGAGGTCGGTAAGTTTACCAAGAGGCTGGATCCGACCATCGTCGATGCTTTTCGGAAGCAAGCTTAGGCTGAGTAATCCAGTCAGCGAGGCCAAGGGCTCCAGCGTCTCGAAAGTGGTCTTGTTCCATACCGCGTCGCCGAGGATGAGTTCCTTTAGTGCGTGTCCGGCCGAGAGGTCATCCAGCCGATGAAAGCGTGTGAAGTCCTGTACCCGTAACTCAGTCAAATGTGGCGTACGGGATAGGTTCCATAGTCGCGCGGACCGCTGATTCCAATAGAACGAGACCATCCGGAGCCCTGATAGGTCCTCAAGCGGGGTGAGGTCTTCAATTCTGGGGCACTTCCAGAACTCAATTGCTGTGAACTGTTGTCCGTAGCTGGAAACTAGTCGCTCAAACACAGCCTGGTCCAGCCCGCTGATACGAAGCGCCGTCGCTTCAGGGCGTGCCTCGATCCGCAGGAGATCTCCTGGATCAAATTTTCCACCGCCAATCTGCGGTTGGACGAGGTCAAGGAACCACACGGGCTGGGTATCTCCAGCCCACCGGAGCTCTAACAGGTTCTTGGGGCCTGGTTCCCCGATTGCACCGTCTATGGTCATAATCATCAAAACGTTAGTCGCAAGGCACCAAAAGGGCGCTGAGGTAGGATCGGCAACCGGAACAATGTCGTCTTGCGATATGCCCGTTAGCCGATCCTTCAGCGGGCGTACTTTTGCTACGCCGCTATGCTCACGGATGTGAGCCCGGGCATGGATTCATCCCTCAGCTTCGTTGCCGACCCCTGATATGCACGTTTACCCCGAACGATGACATGCACGGTGGAGGTGCCCTAACCGCTACGCCTCAGACTGCCTCGAAACCCTTGTGACAGGCAACGTCTCAGCAGTCCTCGGACGAGTTGTCGAAGCTGCCCCTACTCGTGGGGCCACATGGTTCTCCTAACTATGTCGCATTACCCGCGCTCGAGTCGCTGCACACTTCGTTAGTTATAAGACACCCAAAGCACGCTTGCGACGGACCCGCTCGGCCGGCAGCGCCCTATTCGGCCGCGCCCCAGAGGGCTTTGCGCAAAAGCCGCTTCAGTTCCTGGGACTCATCGTCGGTCAGTCCGGCCAACTGGGCCAGCTCGGCCTCGTCCATGGCAGTGCGGGCCTTCGCATGCATCTTCCGCCCCTCGGCCGTGGAGACGATGATCTTGGCGCGCCGGTCCTGCTTGCCCTGCGCCCGTTCCACGAGCCCGCGGCGTTCCAGGTCGTCCACGAGGGTGACCACCTGGCTCGGGTCCAGGCTGAGGAAATCCGCCAGTTCCCGCTGCGTGGGCTCCAGCCCGCTGCACGCCAGCGTCAGGATGGAGAAGGACCGCTCCCGCAGCCCGAAGTCAGCCAACGCCTTGTTGTTCAGCACCGAGCCGGCGGCGTGCAGCTTGGCGAGCAGCAGGCCCACGTCACTGCCGATCCTGGCTGCCGCAAGGCGGGGGGTCTGAACTTCGGTGCCCAAGGTGGCCATCACAACTCCGGTGTAAAAAACAATCGTTGACTTTTTCAATGATCCGTAATTTCATTGATTTCAACAAGGATCTCACACCGCAGTGGGACCACCCCAACGGCTTCGGCCGGCGCATGCGAAGGAGCAGGCCATGAGCTTGAACGGCAAGGTTGCAATCGTCACCGGCAGCGGGCAGGGCCTCGGCCTTGCCTACGCAAGGGAACTGGCCCGCCAGGGCGCCGCCGTCGTCATCAATGACGTGAACGCCGACACGGCCGCGCAGGCCGTCGCGCAGATCGAGGCCGACGGCGGCCGGGCCACCGCGGTGGTGGTTCCGGTAGGGACGACGGACGCCGCCAAGGCGCTGGTGGCCGGAGCCGTCGACACGTTCGGCCGCCTGGACATCCTGGTCACCAACGCCGGAATCCTGCGGGACAAGTCCCTGCTGAAGATGACGGACGAGGACTTCGACCTGGTCATCAACGTCCACCTCAAGGGCACCTTCACCTGCGTCCGGGAGGCCTACGCGTACTTCAAGGAACACAACGTCGCCGGCCGCATCATCACCATCGGTTCGCCCACGGGCCAGCGCGGCAACTTCGGCCAGACCAACTATGCTGCGGCGAAGGCCGGGATCGTGGGCATGGTCCGCACCTGGGCGCTGGAAATGAAGAAGGCCGGCGTCACGGTCAACAGCGTCATCCCCGTGGCTGCCACCGCCATGACCAAGACCGTCCCCTACTTCCAGAAAGCCGTGGAGGCCGACGAACGCGGCGAGGCCATGCCGTCCTTCTTCCGCCACGACCTGGGCTTTGGAACGGCCGACGACGTCTCCGGACTGGTTGCCTTCCTCGCCTCCGACGAGGCAGCCAACATCACCGGCCAGGCGATCGGAGCCGGCGGTGACCGGCTCCAGGTCTGGACCCACCCGGAACCGGCCACCACCGAATACCGCGAGGGCGGCTGGAGCTACGAGGCGCTGCAGGAAAACGCCGGCCAGCTGTTCACCGCGGAAACGCTGCAGAGCTACGGCGAGGAATTCCTCCCACTGCCGGAGGACCTGAAGCCCGCACAGCCCGCCGAGGCCCGCTGACCATGGCAGACCGCTACGAACTGGGCATCGACCCGGCCAAGCTCGACGCCATCGACATGCACGTCCACCTCGAGGTGGACAGCTGCGGCCACGGCTCCCTGCCGGAGGAACTGACCGAAGCCTCGGCAAAATACTTCAAGGCCGAGGACCGCACCCCCTCCCTGGACCGCATCGCCGAGGTGTACCGCGAACTGAACATGGCCGCCGTCGTCTTCACGGTCGACGCCCGCACCCAGCTCAAGCACGAACCCAACAGCATCCCGGAACTCATCGCCGGCGCCGCCCGGAACAACGACGTCCTGATCCCGTTCGGCAGCGTCGATCCACGCACCGGTGAAGACGCCATCGCCGGAGCCAAGCACCAGGCCGTTGAACTCGGCGCGCGCGGCTTCAAGTTCCACCCGTCCCTGCAGGGCTTCGACCCGTCCAGCGAGCGCTTCTACCCGTTGTGGGAGACCCTCCAGGAACTCGGCCTGCCCGCTATCTTCCACACCGGGCAGAACGGCATGGGCGCAGGCCTTCCCGGCGGGTACGGCATCAAGCTCGCCTACTCCAACCCCCTGCTGCTGGACGCGGTGGCCGCGGATTTCCCCGGCCTGCAGATCATCATGGCCCACCCCTCGGTGCCGTGGCAGGACGAGGCCAACTCCATCGCCACGCACAAGGCCAACGTCTTCATCGACCTCTCCGGCTGGTCGCCCAAGTACTTCCCGGAATCGCTGGTCAAGGCCTCCAACTCCTACCTCCAGGACAAGGTGCTGTTCGGCACCGACTTCCCGCTGATCACCCCGCAGAAATGGCTCGGTGCCTTCGCGGACCTCCCGTTGAAGGACGAGGTCCGGCCAAAGATCCTCAAGGACAACGCGGTGCGGCTCCTCGGGCTGGGAGGCTGAGATGGGAACGTTGACGACGGCGGAGGCCGGCCCGGGTGCCCGGCTCTATGAGGCAGCGGATTGGTACGACGCCGAGTCCCTCCTGACGCCGGAAGAGCGCCAGGTCCTGTCCCGGCTGCGGTCCTTCCTGGACCGGGAAGCAAAACCCCTGCTGGCCGAGTACTGGGAACGCGGCGAATTTCCGGAGCAGCTCGCCCGGCCGCTGATCGACCTCGACCTGATGGAACCTGCCGGCCTCACGGCCGACGGTCCGGCCCGTGGAATTTACCAGGGCTTCCGGATCTTCGAACTTGCCCGCACCGACGCGTCCCTGGCCACCTGGTACACCGCCCAGGCCGGCCTGTTCCGGACAGCCATCCGCGTGGGTGCCTCGGCGGAACAGCAGGCCGAATGGATGCCCAAGGTCATCGACTTCTCACTCAAGGGCGTGTTCTCGCTGACCGAACCGGAATCCGGATCGGACATCGCCGGCGGACTCTCCACCACCGCCCGGCGGCAGCCCGACGGCAGCTGGATCCTTGACGGGGCCAAACGCTGGATCGGCGGCGCCGCCACCGCGGACGTCCTCGCGGTATTCGCCCGGGACACCGCAGACGGGCAGGTCAAGGCCTTCCTGGTGGACCGGACAGCCGACGGCGTCACCCTGGAGAAGATCCACGGGAAGACGGCACTGCGGATGATGCAGAACGCCCACATCACCCTCACCGGTGTCCGCGTCCCCGAGGCCATGCGCCTGCACAATGTGAACTCCTTCAGGGATGTCGCGGCGATGCTCCGGGCCATGCGCTCGGACGTCGCCTGGATCGCCACCGGCATCGCCGCCGGCGCCTTCGAGGCAGCCCTCGCCTACATCAACGAACGCCGTCAGTTCGGCCGCACGCTGGGTTCCTTCCAGCTGGTCCAGGAGAAACTGGCCCGCATGCTCGGCAACGTCACGGCCAGCCTGTCCCTGGTGGTCAGGCTCACCGAGCAGCAGGCCAAAGGCATCTACCGGGACCAGGACTCGGCCCTAGCCAAGATGCAGACATCCCTGTTCATGCGCGACACCGTAGCGCTGGCCCGGGAGGTGGTGGGCGGCAACGGCATTACGCTCGCCGCCGGCGTCGCCCGATTCCACGCCGACGCCGAAGCCGTCTACTCCTACGAAGGCACCCACGAGATCAACGCCCTCATCATCGGCCGCGCCCTCACCGGCGAAAGCGCCTTCACCCGCTGAACCACTACTTCCCCAACCAACAAAGAACTGCCAGGAGGCAACGATGCCCAATCTCGTCGTCGATTTCGACACCCTGCTCACCCTGTCCGGCAAGGACCTCGGCACCACCGACTACCGCCAGATCACCCAGGACCAGATCAACCAGTTCGCGGACGCCACCGACGACCAGCAGTGGATCCACACCGACCCCGAACGCGCCAAGGACGGCCCGTTCGGCGCCCCCATCGCCCACGGCTTCCTCACGCTCTCGCTGATCATCCCGTTCTGGGGGGAGCTGTTCGACGTCGAAGGCGTCACCACCAAGGTCAACTACGGCCTGGACAAGGTGCGCTTCACCTCCCCGGTCAAGGTCGGCTCCAAGGTCCGCATGCAGGCCACCATCGCCGACGTCACCGAGGTCAAGGGCGGCGCCCAGATCAAGGTCAACGCCACCATCGAGATCGAAGGCCAGGAACGCCCCGCCGTCGTGGCCGAATTCCTGGCCCGCTTCTACAAGTAAGCCGCTTCTACAAGTAAGCCACTTCCACCAGTAACAGCAGTCCCAAACCCCAGGCGGCGCCCCCCCGGCGCCGCCGCCTCAGGCAACCCCAAAAACCCCACATTCCTCCGTCTTTAGGAACAGCCATGTCCGGACACACCACGCTCGCACCCGCGGGCACGGCCGCCAAGCGCAAGGAAGCGCGCACGGTCATCCTGTCCAGCTATCTGGGCAGCACCATCGAGTTCTACGACTTCCTGCTCTACGCCACGGCCGCAGCGGTGGCCTTCCCCAAGGTCTTCTTCGCCGGCACGGACGAATGGGTAGGCGTCGTGGCCGCCTACGCCACCTTCGCCGCCGGATACGTTGCCAGGCCGCTGGGCGGCATCATCTTCGGACACTTTGGTGACAAGGTGGGCCGCAAGGGGATGCTGATCATCTCCATGGCCATGATGGGCATCGCCTCCACCCTCATCGGCCTGATTCCCGGCGCCGGCGTCATCGGGCCGTGGGGCGCCGTGATCCTGGTGCTGCTGCGGGTCTGCCAGGGCATCGCCGTCGGCGGTGAATGGGGAGGGGCCGCCCTCATGGCACTGGAGCACGCGGACCCGAAACGGCGCGGCTTCGCGGCGTCGTTCGTCAACGCCGGGGCGCCCACCGGCGCCGTGCTGGGCACCCTGGTGATGGGTGCCTTCTCGGCCCTGCCGCAGGACGCGTTCCTGGCCTGGGGGTGGCGGGTGCCGTTCCTGCTGTCCTTCGTGCTCCTGATCGTGGGCATTTTCGTGCGCCTCCGCGTTTCTGAAAGCCCCATCTTCGCCGAGGCCGTGGCCAAGGAAGAAGCACAGGGCGCCAAGCGCAAGATCCCGCTGCTGGACGTGCTCCGCCGGCCCAAGGCGCTGATCATGATCATGTTCGCCGGGGCTGCCGGGTTCGGCCTGCAGGTGGTGCTGCCCACCTTCTCGGTGACCTACGCCGTGTCCAAGGGCGCACCGCAGCAGGGCGTGCTCTACGCGTTCGCCGGGGCCTCGGCCATTTCCATCGTCTTCGTCCTCCTGGGCGGCCGCCTTTCGGACCGCTTCGGCCGCCGCCCGGTGATGATCACCGGCCTGGCGCTGTTCATTGCGTACCTCTTCCCGATGTTCGGGATGCTTGGCTCGGGCAACGTTGCCATGGTGTTCGTGGCCTTCACTGTGGCGCTGATCCTGCACTCCTCCCTCTACGGGCCGCTGGCAGCATTCGTGTCCGAACAGTTCGGCACCACCTCCCGCTACACCGGTGCCGCGGTGGGCTACCAGCTGGCCACCCTCATCGGCGCCGGCTTCACGCCGGGCATCATCGCCGGCCTCTACAAGGACTCCGGGCAAAGCATCCTCCCGGTGGTGGTGTTCCTGTCCGTCATGGCGCTGGTCTCGATTGTCTTCATCGCCCTGACGCGGGAATCTAAGAACAACGACCTCACCACGGTCCGTTAGGAGAACCATGGACAACAACGGAGTTGGCTCCTGGCTGCAGCGCCGCCGCCGCAAGTCGGGCGCCAAGACGGCCCTGCTGTCAGCAGCGGGCACCCTGAGCTACGAAGAGCTCGCCGAACGGACGGACCGCCTGGCCAACGCGCTCCGCGACCGCGGAGTGGCCAAGGGGGACCGGGTGGCCTACCTGGGGGAGAACCACCCTTCGTTCGTGGAAACGTTCTTCGCCTGCGGCCTCCTCGGCGCCATCTTCGTCCCGCTCAACACCCGGCTGGCACCGCCGGAACTGCAGTTCCAGCTCCAGGATTCCGGAGCCCGGCTCCTGGTCAACGCCGGCGCCCTGGAGGCCTCCGCCTCCGCTGCCGTGCAAGGAACGGCGGTAACCCACCGCATGGTCGTAACGGCCGACGGCGGGGCGGAACCTTCCGCCGCCACGCCACCGGCCGCCGTCGAACATTCTGCAGTGGTTGTGTCTTACGGGGAGGCGCTGCAGGGGGCAGCCGGCGAACCCATCGACGTGCCGGTGGGCCACGACGACGGCGCCATGATCCTGTACACCTCCGGCACCACGGGCAAACCCAAAGGCGCCTTACTGACGCACGGGAACATCACGTGGAACTGCATCAACACCATCGTGGACATGGACTTGAACCGCAACGACGTGGCGCTGATGATTTCGCCGCTGTTCCACGTGGCGTCCCTGGACATGGGGCTGCTGCCGATGCTCCTCAAGGGGGCCACCGTGGTCCTTGAGGCGAAGTTCGATCCCGCCCGGGTCCTGGAACTCATCCGGAAACACAAGGTGACCACCCTCAACGGAGTGCCCACCACGTTCCAGCTGCTCTGCGAAGATCCGGGCTGGGCGGCGGCCGACCTCAGCTCCCTGGACAAGCTGACCTGCGGTGGCTCAGCGATTCCCCGCCGGGTCCTGGACGCGTACGAGGACCGCGGCATCGGTTTCACCAGCTGCTACGGCATGACCGAAACAGCCCCCGGCGTCACCATGCTCCCCGTGGACCGGTCGCGGGAAAAGGCGGGTTCGGCCGGACTGCCGCACTTCTTCACCGACGTCCGGATCGCCGATCCCATGGGCGGCACGGTGGAACCGGGCGAGGTGGGGGAAATCCAGATCTCCGGACCCAACGTCATCAAGGAGTACTGGAACCGGCCGGAGGCCACAGCCGCCAGCTATGCGGACGGCGCCTGGTTCCGCTCGGGCGACATGGGCTACCGCGACCAGGAAGGCTTCCTGTTCGTCTCTGACCGGCTCAAGGACATGATCATTTCCGGCGGGGAGAACATCTACCCGGCGGAGGTGGAGGCGGTCATCTCCGAGCACAGCGCTGTGGGCAGCGTCGCCGTCATCGGCGTCCCGGATGAGAAATGGGGCGAGGTCCCCCAAGCGATCGTGACGCTGAGGGAGGGGGAATCGCTGACTGCGGAGCAGCTGCGCAGCTTCCTCGACGGCAGGCTTGCCCGCTACAAAATCCCCAAGTCAATGGTGGTGGTGGAGGACATGCCGCGTACCGCCAGCGGCAAGATCCGAAAGATGGAGCTCCGGAAACAGCTCTAAGGGCGGAACCCCCTCCCGGACTGCCGCCGGTATGGTTCCGCCGTTGTTACCGTTCACGGTCATCAATTGGCGGAACCATACCAGCCGGTGCCACCATGATTGGATGCTTGAGGCAACTAAACCCCAGAATTCGGACGGGATACCCGTCAACCCCGCGCTCGAAGCGGAAAGCAAAATCGCCCGCATCGCGGTGACAGTGTTCCCCATCCTGGTGGTTGTCGCAGGCATCCTCGGGTTCCTGCTCCCCGGCCTTTTCAAGCCCATGGCCCCCAGCGTGCCCTACCTGCTCGGCATCATCATGTTCTGCATGGGCCTGACCCTGACTCCGCCGGACTTCGCCGCGGTAGCCAAGCGGCCGTGGGCCGTGGCCCTGGGGATCGTGGCGCACTACGTCATCATGCCCGGCGCCGGCTGGCTGATCGCAGGCGCCCTCAACCTTCCGCCCGAACTGGCAGTCGGCGTGATCCTGGTGGGCTGCGCCCCCTCCGGCACAGCCTCGAACGTCATGGCCTTCCTGGCCAAGGGCGATGTTGCCCTCTCCGTGGCGGTGGCCTCGGTCTCCACCCTGATCGCCCCGATCGTCACCCCGCTGCTGGTCCTGTTCCTGGCCGGCTCCTACCTGCAGATCGACGCCGCCGGCATGGTCCTGGACATCGTCAAGACCGTGCTGCTGCCGGTGGTCGCCGGCCTCCTCGCCCGGGTCTTCCTCAAGAAGCTCGTCGCCAAGGTGCTGCCCGCGCTGCCGTGGGCGTCCGCCGTCGTGATTTCCCTGATCGTGGCCATCGTGGTGGCCGGCAGCGCCAACAAGATCATCGACGCCGGGGCCATCGTGTTCCTTGCCGTGGTGCTGCACAACGGCTTCGGGCTGGGCCTTGGCTACCTGGCCGGCAAGCTGGGCCGCCTGGATGACAAGGCCCGCCGCGCCCTCGCCTTCGAAGTGGGCATGCAGAACTCCGGCCTGGCGGCGACGCTCGCCACCGCGCACTTCACCCCGCTGGCTGCACTGCCGTCCGCGGTCTTCTCGCTCTGGCACAACATCTCCGGTGCCATCGTGGCCGCCTGGCTCGCCCGGCGGCCGCTGCAGGACACGCAGGCCTAAGGGGCGCGTTTCCGGCCCACCATTCCGGGTACAGGATCCGGTAGGGACAGCGCTGTTTCGACGCTGTCCGCCAGTTCCTGTAAGGAGATGGACAGATGGCTCGGATCGACCGGATAGCTGAACCATGGGGGACACGGACACCGTACGGCAGCGGCGGTGACTGGCCCGTCAGGGTGGACACCCACCTGGCCGAAGGAGTGGCTCCGGAGGACGTGGACCGGTGGGTCCAGACGGCCTCGCTCCTGCACTCCAACGGCGACGCCATGGACATCGCGGTCAAGGACAACAGAATCGTTGGCGTGCGGGGACGGGCCGTAGACCGCGTCAACCATGGACGGCTGGGCCCCAAGGACCTGTACGGCTGGCAGGCGAACGCGTCCCCGGACCGGCTCACCAAGCCCCTCATCCGCGAGGGCGGGAAGCTGGTGGAAACGGACTGGGACACCGCCATGCAGCGCATCGTGGACAAGTCCAAGGCGCTGCTGGCGGAGCAGGGCCCCAGCGCCCTCGGCTTCTACACCACCGGCCAACTCTTCTCCGAGGAGTACTACACCCTGGGCACGCTGGCGCACGGCGGCATCGGCACCAACCACGTGGACGGCAACACCCGGCTGTGCACGGCGACGGCGGGGGAGGCGCTGAAGGAATCCTTCGGCTGCGACGGCCAACCCGGCTCCTACACGGACGTGGACCACGCCGACGTCATCGCCCTGTACGGGCACAACGTGGCCGAAACCCAGACCGTCCTCTGGACCCGGATGCTCGACCGGCTGGCCGGCCCCAACCCACCAAAAATCATCTGCGTGGACCCGCGCATGACGCCCGTGGCCAGGGCCGCCACCGTGCACCTGGCGCCGAGGCCCGGCACCAATGTGGCCCTGATGAACGGCATCCTGCACGAGATCATCACCAACGGCTGGGTGGACCAGGAGTACATCCAGGCGCACACCGTGGGGTACTCCGAACTCGAAGACGAGGTCAAGAACTACCCGCCGGCACTCGTGGCGGAAATCTGCGGAGTCCCGGCGGAGCAGATCACCGAGGCGGCCGGCATCATCGGCCACGCGGAGCGGCTGCTGTCCACGGTGCTGCAGGGCTTCTACCAGTCCAACCAGGCCACCGCGGCAGCGGTCCAGGTCAACAACGTCAACATCATTCGCGGAATGCTCGGCAGGCCCGGTTGCGGCATCCTGCAAATGAACGGCCAGCCCACTGCCGAAAACACCCGCGAATGCGGGGCCGACGGCGACCTCGCCGCCTTCCGGAACTGGTCCAACGACGCACACATCCAGGACCTGGCGCGGGTCTGGAACGTCGATCCCATGTCCATCCCGCATTACTCCCCGCCCACGCACGTTATGCAGATGATGCGGTACGCGGAGGACGGTTCCATCCGGATGCTGTGGGTCAGCGGGACCAACCCTGCCGTCTCGCTGCCCGAGCTGGCACGCATCCGCGGCATCCTGGAACAGGACCGCCTGTTCCTGGTGGTGCAGGATATCTTCCTCTCCGAGACGGCCCAGCTGGCCGACGTCGTCCTTCCCGCCGCCACCTGGGGCGAAAAGACCGGGACCTTCACCAACGTGGACCGCACCGTCCACCTCTCCGAGAAAGCCGTTGACCCGCCGGGCGAGGCCCGGCCGGACCTGGAGATCTTCATCGACTACGCCCACCGCATGGGCCTGCAGGACAAGGACGGGCAGCCGCTGATCAAGTGGCACGACCCCGAATCGGCCTTCGAAGCCTGGAAGGAATGCACCCGCGGCAGGCCCTGCGACTACACCGGCATCACCTACGACAAACTGCGCGGCGGCTCGGGCATCCAGTGGCCCTGCAACGAGGAGAACCCGGACGGTACGGAACGCATCTACGCTGACGGGAAGTTCTGGGCGCACCCAGAGTACTGCGAAACCTACGGCCGCGACCTCATCACCGGTGCGCCAGTGGAACCCACGGAGTACAAGGCCCTGAACCCCGAGGGCAAGGCCATCATCAAGGCCGCCGCATACATGCCGCCGCACGAGCTGCCCAGCCAGGACTTCCCGCTCCAGCTCATCACCGGCCGCACGCTCTACCAGTTCCACACCCGCACCAAGACCGGGCGGGCACCTGAGCTGCAGGCTGCCGCGCCCGACGTGTGGGTTGAGTTGTCAGCAGACGACGCCGGCGCGTACGGGATTGCCGAAGGCGACCTTGCGGAGGTGGAGACACCCCGCGGGTCCGTACGTGCCAAGGTGCGGATCAGCGGCATCCGCAACGGCGTCCTCTTCCTGCCCTTCCATTACGGCTACTGGGACACCGATGGCGGACACCGGCCGGACGGGGCCGGCAGGGCTGCGAACGAACTGACCATCACCGATTGGGACGCGGCGTCCAAGCAGCCCATCTTCAAAACGGCGGCCGCCCGCATCACCCGCGTTTCCGGCGGCGACGGACCCGCTCCGGCGCCCACCACCACGGCATCGGCACCTGCCGGGTACTTCCCGGAAGACGCCAGGACCAAGGGCATACCCACCGCTTTGGCGGACGAGGCCACCGAAACTGACGAGGCCACCGAAACGGCAGGAGGGGCACGATGAAATTCGGGCTGGTACTGGAGGAAATGCACCGCTCCGAGAACGACCTGGCGCACCACCTGCTGGTCATCTCCGAGCGGCACAAGGTAGACCACGAGATCCACCACCTGGCCCGGGACCTGGCACGCTGGTCGCAGCAGCACGTCCGGGACATCGCGGACATCGCCAAAAACTACGGCCAAAACCTGGACCCGGAGCCCCGCGGCGAGGCAGGGCTAATGGAAACCATCAGGGAAAAGGGCAGCGAGATGGTGGGCAGGCGCCCCGAAACCGGGATGCTGCTGCTGCGCGACCTCCGCGAGCTCTACCTGAAGGCCTGCGGGGTGTCAGCCGACTGGGAACTGCTGGCCCAGGCCGCCCAGGGGATGAAGGACAAGAACCTGCTGGCCCTGGCACAGAAGTGCCACCCGCAGACCATCCGCCAGATGAAATGGGCCAACGGCAAACTGAAGGAATCCGCCACGCAGGTCCTGGTCAGCTAAGCGCCAGCTGCGGGAACCCTCAGCAGCTCCCGGGCCGCCTGCCCGTGCAACCGCCGGCGCACCCGGATCTTCCCAGCGCCCTGTTCCGGGCGAACCAGTTTCAATCAGTGAAACTGCCAGCGCGTGCATCCCTGCCCATGCCACAGAGTTGAATCCATGGATGCGGGTCCCGTTGCGGGCCCGCCCAGCCCATTCAGCAGTCCGGCCAACACAGCACAGAAACGGCGCGCCACACATGGAGTCAACGATGACGGGACGGCAGATCCTCAAGGGGATCGAGTTTGCCCGGCCACAGAACGCGGAGCCGCTGCTGCTGGACCTCTACCTTCCCACAGGAGAAACGCACCCGGGCGGCCGGCCGGCGGTGGTCCACTTCCACGGCGGCGGTTGGCGGACGGGGGAGCGGTCTTCGCTGGGCCCCGCTGTTGACGGTTTAGGGCTCAGCCCCATCGGGCAGCTGGCAGATGCCGGGTTCGTGGTGGCCTCTGCCGACTATCGCCTCAGCACGGGTGCCACGTTTCCTGCCCAGCTGGAGGACGCCAAGGCGGCCGTCCGCTGGCTCCGCAGCCACGCGGCCGAATACGGCGTGGACCCACACCGCATCTACGCCTGGGGAGACTCGGCCGGCGGCCACCTCGCCGCCCTCGTGGGCCTGACCGCGGGGGCCCCGGACTTTCCAGGCCGGGGCGGCAACGACGGGCCGGACGGTGACGACTCAGTTGCCGGCGTCGTGGCCTGGTACCCGCCCACTGACCTGCTCCAGATGGGGGGACAGGCACGGCCGGACGCCGTAGCCCGGGCGGATGACCCCGGTTCCCGCGAAGCACTGCTGATCGGCGCGCAGCCCGCCGACGCCCCGGACAAGGCCAGGGCCGCAAGCCCCCTCGGCTACGTCCACGCAGGCGCCCCGCCCTTCCTCCTCATCCATGGAACGGCGGACCGCTTCGTCCCCGTGGAGCAGTCCACCTCGCTGGCCGCGGCGCTCGAAGGCGCGGGCAACGCCGTCGAACTCCTCCTGCTGGATGGTGCGGACCACATGTGGGCCAGCCCGGACGGCAACAGCGGCGCCGCGGAACGGGCCATTGCCGCCACCATCGATTTCCTCCGCCGCCAGTCGGAACAGCACTGATTTCCCACCACCATGCGGGGGCAATACGCGCACCCCGGACCAGACCGAAAGGCCTCCCATGCAGTTCATCGGCATCACCCACCACGGCGGACCCTGGGCAGCGGCGCTCGCCGGCTCCCGCGTCCTCCCGCTCACATCGGTCGACGAATTCTGGGCCGACGCCGAGGGCTGGCAGGACAAGGCCGCAGCCCTGGTTGCCGGCGCTGCACATGCTGGAGCCTCCGACGACGACGGCTGGCTGGAGCGCGGCAGCGTCACCGAAGTCCCGCTGGTCCCGGCCTCCGCGCGGGTGATCTGCGTGGGGCTGAACTACAAGGCGCACGCAGCCGAGGGCAGCTTCAAGGACCAGGAACTCCCGCCCTACCCCACGCTGTTCGCGCGCTGGACAGCCTCCCTGTCCGTGGGCAACGTCCCGGTCCCGGTCCCGGCGGGCGAGGCAGGGCTGGACTGGGAAGGCGAAGTTGCCGCTTACATCGGCCACCGCGTGGAGTCCGCCGGCGAGGACACCGCTGCCGATGCCGTCTTTGGCTACTCCACGTTCAACGACATCACTTCCCGCAGGGCCCAGAAGCTCACGTCGCAGTGGACCCTGGGCAAGAACGGCGATTTCAGCGGCCCCCTGGGTCCCGTGGTGAGCCGCGACGAAGTGGGCGACCTGCGCGACGGGCTCCAGGTCCGCACCCGCGTCAATGGGATCGAAGCCCAGAACGGAAACACCCGGGACATGATCTTCTCCGTCCCGGCCATCATCTCGCTCATCAGCCAAACCTTCACCCTGCACCCGGGCGACGTCATCGCCACGGGCACCCCCGAAGGCGTGGGCTACGCCCGTACCCCGCAGTGGCTCCTCCAGCCCGGCGACACCGTGGAAGTGGAGATCGAGAAGCTCGGCACCCTGACCACGCCGGTGGGCGACATCTCCCTGCGGAGCCGTGCCTGATGAACGGCTTCCATACCGCCGCGGACCTGCCGTCGGAGGTGCACGTCCTGGTTGCCGGCGGAGGACCCAGCGGACTCTTCCTCGCCCTGGACCTCGCCTCCCGGGGGGTGCCCAGTACCGTCATCGAACCGCGGACAGCGCTGGACCACACCCGGCCGCGTGCCAAGACCACCAATGCCCGCACCATGACGCACCTGCGCCGGCTGGGCCTCGCCGAGGTCCTCCGGGACGCGGCGCCGCTGCCGGTGGAGTACGCACAGGACGTCATCTTCTGCACCGGCCTCACCGGCCCTTCCGCCCATGAGCTGCGGCGGTTCCGCAACGCCTTCCAACTGGTTCCAGGCCGGTACGGGCCGCAGCCGGAGTGCGGCCAGCAGGTGCCCCAGCCCGTCCTCGAGCAGGTGCTCCGGGCCGCCGTCGAAAGCCACCCGCTGGTGACGTTCCTGGCCGGCTGGACCGTCACTGGCGTCAGCGTCCCGGAAAGCGGGGCAGCCACGGAACCCTGCGCCGTCGTCGTCCGGGATCCTGACGGGGCCGAACGCACCACCGCCGCGGAGTACGTCATCGGGGCCGACGGCGGATCCTCCGCCGTGCGGCGCAGCCTGGGGCTGCGGCTGGAAGGCGGCTCCGCCGAGCTGTCCAACATCAGCATCCTCTTCCGCTCGGCGTCCTTGGCGTCCGCTGTGTCCTTGGCCCCGGCCGTGCAGTACTGGGTAGTGGGCTCGGAGACCGCCGGCATGGTGGGACCCATGGACCGTGACGGCATGTGGTGGGCGATCGTCCAGGGCGTGGATCCGTCCGTCAACCCCACCGCGGGGGAGGCAGCCGCCATGGTCCGCTCCCTGGTGGGGCCGGCCGTGGACATCGAGGTGGTGGCCACCGACCCCTGGACGGCCCGGATGCTGCTCGCGCCCGAATACAGCCGCGGCAACGTCTTCCTGGTGGGGGACGCCGCCCACCTCAACCCGCCCTGGGGAGGCCACGGGTTCAACACCTGCATCGGCGACGCCGCCAACCTGGCCTGGAAGCTCGCCGCCACCGTCAACGGCTGGGCCCGACCCGGACTGCTTGCCAGCTATGGGACAGAACGCCGCCCCGTGGCTGCGCGCACCATCCGCGACGCCGCCACCAACGGCAAGGCCCTGGCCTACCACTTCGCAGACCCGGAGCTCGTTGCGGCCGGCCCTGCCGGGGAAGCGGCCCGCCGGGCTGCGCACCGGGCACTCGCCGTGAAGCAGAGCGAGTTCGATTCCCTGGGCCTGGTGCTGGGCTACGACTACGGCGGCTCACCCGTCGTGGTGCCGGACGGTTCAGCCCTCCCCGACGAGGACCCCATCCGCTACGTTCCGTCCGCTGCTCCGGGGGCCCTGCTGCCGCACGCCTGGCTGGCAGATTCCCGTTCCCTGTACAGCGCCCTTGGTGCGGGCTTCACTTTGCTGGCCGATGCCGGATCGCTGGGCGGGCTGGACGCGGGCGGAGTTTTCGGGCCGGTCCTGGCCGCCGGTGCCCGGCACGGCATCCCGGTGACCGTCGCCGCCGTCGGGCCTTCCGAGGACGGAACCCCCCTGTCCCAGCTGTGGGGTGCCGCCGCCGTGCTGGTCCGTCCCGACCAGCACGTGGCCTGGCGCGGCAACTCCCCGGTAGAGGCCGCCGCCGCGCTCTCCGTCGCCGCGGGCTGGGCGCCGGCTTTCCCGCCCGCACGTCCCGAAGAATCTGCACCTTCCATCGAAACCAGGAGCGCCCGTGTCGACGCCGTCATTCCGTGATTTCCTCTTTGCCCCGGACCATCCCCGCGTAGCGGACATCCGGGGGCTGGCTGCCCGCGAATACGCCGAAGCGGCCAAAGCCGATGTGTTCGCCGGGCCAATGATCGTAGGCTGGCGGAAGCTCTACCCGCAGCCGTTCACGGGCATCACCAGCGACGGCGTCCGCCGGGAGGCCCTCTATCCGCTGGTGCCTGCCCGCCCCGGGGAGGAAGCACCCACCGCGGACATGGTGGCTGCGGCGCGGAAGCTGCTTGGCGCCGCCACCGCGGACCAGGCCGGAAGGCTTCGCTACGCCGTGGACGCGCCGGAGTGGCAGAGCTGGGCCAACCCCGAGTTCATGCAGCACGACACCGGGCTGCGGCTGGACGAGCTGGAACCACCGGTCCGCGACGCCGCCCTGGGCGTGGTGGAAGCAAGCCTGAGCGCTTCCGGGTTTGAGCTGGTGCGGAACCTGATGCGCATCAACGGGTTCCTGGGTGACCTGGTGGAGCTGCCGCTGCTCATGAACGAGTTCAGCTACAACTTCGCCCTGTATGGGGAGCCGTCCGAGACGGCGCCGTGGGGGTGGCAGCTCTTCGGCCACCACGCGGCGCTGAACTGCCTGGTGGCCGGGACGCAGCTGGTGATCTCGCCGGTGTTCATGGGCGCAGAGCCGGACATGATCGACGCCGGCCCGCATAAGGGCGTCATAGTGTTCAAGGAGCGCATCACCCTGGCCCGGCAGCTGATGGCCGCCCTGCCTGTGGACCTGCGGGACCGTGCTGTTGTTTACGCGGAGATGGTGGATCCTGCCATGCCCGAAGGCCGCCTCCACCCGGGCGACGAACGGCACCTGGGTGGCTGTTTCCAGGACAACCGGGTGATTCCGTACGAGGGCATCCGGGTGGCGGAACTGCCGGCCGGGGCCCGTGACTTGCTGGACGCGGTGGTGGAGGACTTCATCGCCTACCTGCCCGACGGTCCACGGGCCGCGCGGCGCCGGGAGATCCAGGAACACTATTCAGAGACGTTCTTCAGCTGGATCGGCGGCTGGGAGGGGGAGGAGGCCTTCTACTTCCGGGTGCAGAGCCCGGTGGTGGTGCTGGAACTGGACCACCACACCGGCGTGTTCCTCAGCAACGATGAGCCCGCCCCGTTCCACATGCACACCGTGGTCCGCACCCCCAACGGCAACGACTATGGCCGCGAACTCGTCAGGCAAGCCACCCCCTGACCCACCCTCCCACAAATACGTAAGGCCCGGATTTCCTCTCGGAAGTCCGGGCCTTACGTATTGGGTGGGGTTAGGGGATGTCCAGGGCCGCGCGGCGCTGCGGCGGAGGGCCGACGACGGTCAGGTCCATCTCGGCCTGGGCACGGCCGAAGCCCTCCATGTCCATGTACGGTTCGCCGCCCTCTGTGTACATGTAGTCCTCCGTGGGCTTGTTGAAGTACTCAAAGAACCCGTTGAACACCGACGGCGTCAGGAAACCCACCATCTGGGTGTTGTGGGCATCGAGCGCGAACGAGTGGACGGTTCCGGCGGGGGCATGCACAAAGTCGCCCTTGGTCAGGAGCATCTCCCGGCCGTTGGCGTAGAGCCACATCCGGCCCTCGGTGCAGAGGAAGTTCTCCGTGTGCTGCGAGTGGAAGTGCAGCGGAATGTAGGGGGATTTGGCGCCCTTGGTGTGCACGGCGAAGTAGTTGGAGCCGGTGTTGGCGGGCCGGGACAGGTAGGTGAACATGGTCTGGTAGCTGACCATGCGCTCACCCTCTCCGGCGCTGAGGAAGTACGGGCTCTGTGTGGGCGGCAGCCCGGCGTCGTGCTTGAACGACGGCGCCACACGCTCAACGTCGGGGAACGTGATGCCGAACTCGGCGCCCACCTCAGCCTGCTCCTGCAGGCTGGCGTTGTGGCCGGCGCGCACCGGCGGGACGTGCGAATCGATGGGTGTGCCCACCCGCTCGTAGTAAGCCTCGCCGCCGCCAGGGGTCATCCAGTTCAGGAGGCGGGTGTAGTGGCTGGCCATCCGGTAGGCGTGCGGGGTGTTGGGCGGGATGACCACCGAATCGCCCGGGGCCAGGATGCGGCTCTCGCCCGGCAGCCAGACGTGCAGGATCCCGTCGAAAACGTAGAGCGTCTTGTGCTCCACCTTGTGGCTGACGAACGGGGATTCGGCTCCCATGCCGCCGGAGATGTAGGCAGCGCTGAAGATGCCCCCGGTGTCGGCGGCGCGGGCAATGACCGTGACCAACTGGCCGTTGATCTCGTAGCGCGCGCCTTCGCCCGACGCCATGTAATACGGGACTGCCTCGCCGGGCAGCGCATTGGCCACCGGGAGCTGCTTGTTCATTTCCTCAACGCTGAGGGACATGGTTTCCTTCTTTCCAGTCGGCCGGCCTTGCCGGAGCGTGAGTTCCAGCATGGCCGTCCCACGCCCGGGCCACGAGCCCGGATTCCATTAGTTGAAATCCAAACCTGGCCGCCATTGTCCCCCTGCTAGCCTTCACATTCCTTGCAGTACTTCTTGCCGTCCTTCTCACGGGCCAACTGGCTGCGGTGGTGCACCAGGAAGCAGGACATGCACGTGAATTCGTCGGCCTGCACCGGAACCACCTGGATGAGGAGTTCCTCGTTGGAGAGATCGGCGCCGGGCAGCTCAAAGCTATCCGCGAGGTCCGTTTCATCCATGTCGGGAGCGGCCTCCCGGCGGCCGGACTTATCGGACTTCAGCTCCTCCAGGGCGACATTCGGCTCCTCCTCGGGAGCCACCCGCGGAGCGTCGTAGTCAACTGACATGTGGTGTTTTCTCCTGTCGAGCTTTAGTTGTCCAGATTGTTCTGAACAGATCGACAACGCCGGATGGGCGCAACTAATTCCCGTGCCCCGGCATCCGGCCCCCTGAGGCGGGCGCGAACGGCGTTGGTCACCGGAAGTCGTTCCCTGCCAGCCCGGCACAGGCGTCCCACAACCGCCGCCGCGCCTCCGGGTCAGAACCCATGCCGGGGGTGGGAAGCTCCTTCCGGCCTGCCCACAGCTTGCCGGTCAGCCCCGCCGTTTCGGGCGAGGTTGCCAGCCAGAGGGGCGTGTCGGCAGCTTTCTCTGCCGACTTTCCCAAGGTGTTCGTGATCCACCGGAACGGGCCGCCCACGTCCTGTAACAGCCCCGTGTTCTTCACCAGTCCGGGATGGACGGCGTTGACCACCACCCCAGTTCCACGCAGCCTGGCGGCGAATTCCTGGGTCAGGAGGACCCGGCCCAGCATGGTGGGCGGCGTGGAACGCAGGAAGCTGTATTTCCCCGTCGCTGTCTGCAGGTCATCGAAGGGGATCCGGACGTTACCGTACTTGGACGCAATATTGATGACGCGTGACGGCAGCGCGGCGGACGCTTCCTTCCTGAGGTCGTCCAGCAGGAGCCCGGTGACCAGGTAGTAGGACATCACGTTCGTGGCGAAGGTGAGTTCCAGCCCTTCGGCAGTTTCGTGGCGTTCTTTGCGGAACACGCCGGCCGCGTTCACCAGCACATCCAGCCTGCCGTGACGGGAGCGGAACTGGTCCACGGCAGAGCGAATCGAAGACTGCAGTGACAGGTCACAGGCGAGTGGCTCAAGGTCCGCTCCCGGAACGTGGGTGCGGATATCCGCCATCACCGCCTGGGCCCGCGCCACACTCCGGCCCACGACCACCACCGTTGCACCTTCGCGGGCGAGGCCGGCAGCTACTGCCCGCCCTATCCCACCGGTGGCACCGGTCACCAACGCAATACGCCCGTCCAGCCGTGCCATGCCATCGCCTCCACATCGCCAGCAGCGGACGACACTATCCCAGCACCTGTTCGGGGCGGCTGGCCAGGGTCTTCCGGACCGGAACCAGGGTACGCGGGTATTGGTGGTGCGGCGGCCCTGGCAACAGGAAGACCTCTTAGTGGTTGGCTGTTGGTGCCGTCACTAAGAGGTCTTCACTTGTTCACAACGGAATCAACGTTGTGGGACGTACAGCGAGTCCGTGATCATCTCAAGGGAGATATCCCGTCATCCTGCTTTTCGGTCTAACCGGCGAGGCCGCGGGCAGCTGAGGTTGGGGACATGGCCGCGGCCGTGAGGACGGACGTTTCCCGTTCGCTCTGCTGCACCTCGTCGAGCTCCTGGAGGGTGTACTTTTTGGTCTCCTTGGCGGTGAGGGCTGAGGCTCCTGCCAGGACCATGAACCCGAGCGCCACCATGGACGGTCCGACCCAATCTTTCAGATCGGGGCCAGCGAGTGCTGTCGAGAGAACGGGGCCGATGACGCCCGAGATGGCAAAGCCGACCTGGGTCCCAAGGGCGAGTCCGGAGACGCGCAGCCGGCCGGGGAACATCTCTGCGAAGAATGACGGCCAGGACGCGTTCACCATCGAGTAGAAAAGGGAGTAGTTGATGATGCCAAACAGGAAGATCAGCGACCAGTTGCCGGTCGTGATTGACCACAGATAAGGCGCCATCGTGACGCCCACGCCGCCCGTTGCGATGAGGAACATTGCCTTGCGGCCGATCTTGTCCACAAGGAATCCAGCCAGGGGTGTGATGCCGAGCGCGATCACGGCCGAGACGGTAGTCGTCAGGAGCATGGTCGGCTTATCCAGCTTGTATCCGGCGGTACCGAACGCCACCGAGAAGGTCTGCATCATGTAGCTGGTGCCCGCGATGAGGGCACAGAACACGATCCGCAGCACAGCACGCCAGTGGAAGCGCAGAAGATGCCGGAGGGGAGCCGCGTTCACCTTGGCGGCCTGGGCCTTTACGAACTCCGGCGGCTCCTCGATGTGGCGGCGGATCAGGTAGGCAGCGACGACGACGAGGGCGGAGGCCCAGAACGGCAGCCGCCAACCCCAGCTCAGCAACTGCTCCGAGGGCATGGCGGCGATCGGGATGAAGACCAACAGGGTAAGCAGCGTGCCGGAGGAGGAACCCAAGGTGGTGAAGCTCGCGAGGAACCCGCGCCGGCCTTCGGAAGCATGCTCCAGGCTCATGGTGATGGCACTGGGCTGCTCACCGGAAAGGCACAGTCCCTGGATGACGCGGATCAGCACGAGCAAGACTGGAGCAAGAGGACCGATTTGGGCGTATGTGGGCAGGCACCCGATCAGGAAGGTGCAGCCGCCGATGCCGAACAGTGTGATCATCATGACGAACTTGCGGCCGCGACGATCGCCCAGCGGCCCCAGGATGAGGGAGCCGAGGGGGCGCACCGCGTAGCCGACCGCGAAGGTGATCATGGCGAGCAGTACGCTGAGGCCCTGGGGAAGCTCGGGTGAAAAGAAGAGCACGTTCAGAACCAACGCCGACGAGGTGCCGTACACCGCGAAGTCGTAGTACTCCAACGTCGTACCGATCCAGGCCGCGATTGCGGCCTTGACCGGGGTCTTCCTGGGAAGTGTGGTTTCTGTCATTTCGTCTCCGTGGGTGATGGGTGAACACCGGTTGCCGCTAAACCTGGGCTCTCGGAAAGAGATCTTGAGTGGAATGTCCTGTTGGTCCTGCTGTGAGCTCTCTCGCAAATCGTGTTTACGGCTTTGCGGACCGGCCTCAAACATCAAGTTAACGTTTGCGGTGTGGGTCACACAAAGTCCGCTTTTATGTACCTACATAGCGATTTGTTATGGCTTGGAGTAGAAGAACCGGGGACCTGGGACAACAGGAAGCTCGCCTTGGAACGGGGATGGCAGAGCGTAAGGCCGCCGGCAGGGGATCAGGCGGGACGATTACTGGGCTGAGCCACACGCAAGCCGACGCCCCCTGGTCATTTTGCGGATTTCGTCGGACTTGAGGCCGCTTGCCCCGGCAAGTTGGTAGTCGTCAAGGAGCCGGGACTTCCTGGCCAGGGCCAGTACCTGCGTTCGTTGTTCTTCCGCGTCACTCCGGGCGCCTTCTGCTGCCGCCAGCTCCGAAGCCAATCCCGCAATGAGGTGAAGATGCCCGCTTCGGGTTTGGCCGGACGGGTACAGCTCCCCGCGTGCCAGTGTGGCAGACCGGATACTGGCTGCCGGCTGTCCGGCGGCCTTCGCGACAGCGGCAACCTTCACGCCATCGCACACGGCCTGGGCAAGGCAATCACCCAACTCGGCGGTGAGGGCACGTACCCTGCTGGACCGAAGTGCCAGGGTCGTCCTCAGCTGGGCCAGCATGGCCAGGGCTTGTTGGGCCCGGGCCGTGGCGGGGTCCGGCTTCGGGACGCCGCGGTACCGGTACGCTGCCGCGCCGACCGCGCCCGTCCCGGTGCTGGCTGAACGCGGAGGTATCCGAACGTGAATTTCTCTGCCAGGCACCTCTGCTCCTTGTCTCCATTGGTGTTTCACTGCCCGCGCGGCTTCCCGCCGGCAGGCGTACCCCTCCTGCGGGCCGGCCCGTCGGCCTTGGAGGCTCCGCGGGGGCCGGCGGTGTGCCTTCATGAGGTCAGTTATCCACCCTGCAGGCTACGCCTCAGGCAAGCCGGGAGGGCAATACCAAAAGTGCGTGGAGCAATAGGCGAAAGTTCTATGTGCTCCGTCATAAGGGCTGCTTATCTGTCCACGCACTTTAGGTCTTATCCAAGGGGCAAGCTCCTTCCCTAGTCTCGAATGAACCACCCTCATCCGTACCGGAAGCCTGGAAGACACCATGCCTGAATTCGTGCCCGCATCACGCGTAACCCGTATCAAATCCTCACCCAGCGTTGCCGCGGCGGCCCGTGTCCGGGAGCTCAAGGCCGAGGGCCGCCGGATCCTGGACCTGACGGTCGGCGAGCCGGATTTCGACACGCCCCAGCACATCAAGGACGCTGCCGTCGCGGCCATCGACCGTGGTGAAACCAAGTACACATCGGTCACCGGGACGCCCGAACTGCAAAAAGCCATCCTGCAGACGCTGCACCGCAAAACCGGTCAGCAATACACTGCCGGCGAAATCACCATCGGGGGAGGCGGCAAGCAGGTCATCTTCACCGCGTTCATGGCCACCCTCGATCCGGGAGACGAGGTTGTCATTCCCGCGCCGTACTGGGTCTCCTACCCGGACATGGTGCTCGCCAACGAAGGCACCCCCGTCATCGTTTCCTGTGGTGAGGACACCGGTTTCAAGCTAACCCCTGAGGCACTGGCAGGAGCACTGACGGAGCGCACCAAGTGGGTCATCCTCAACACGCCGTCCAATCCCACAGGAGCGGTGTATTCCCGCGAAGAACTGGCAGGCCTGGCCGCCGTCCTCAAGGACCACCATGGCGTTTATGTCCTCACTGATGAGATCTATGACGGGATCCACTTCGGCGAAGAGCTCATAACGGGTCTCGTGGCCGTTGCCCCTGGGCTTAAGGACCGTGTGCTGGTCACCAACGGGGTTTCCAAGGCCTACGCGATGACCGGATGGCGGCTGGGTTACGCCGGCGGACCGGCCCCCCTGGTGGCTGCCATCAACAAGCTGCAGTCCCAAATGTCCTCCTGCCCGTCCTCGATCAGCCAGGCAGCTGCCGCCGCAGCACTCACCGGAGACCAAGCATTCGTCCGCGAAAGTGTTGACGTGTACCGCGAGCGGCGTGATGCGGCAGTGTCCGGGCTGAACGCGGTCAACGGCCTGCAGTGCGCGACGCCGGAAGGCGCCTTTTACGCGTACGTCAACTGCGCCGGGGTCATCGGCAAGACGACGCCCGATGGCAGGCAGATCAGCAACGACGAGGACTTCACGCTGTACTTGCTGGAAGCGGCGTCTGTTGCCGTCATCCAGGGGTCGGCGTATGGACTAAGCCCCTACTTCCGGATTTCCTATGCCACCGGGCTGCCGGTGATCGAGGATTCCATCGCTGCCATCGAAAAGGCCGTCAGGGCGCTGGCCTGACCCAAACCACCACGTTGCCCACGCGTTCTACAAAACAGGAGCACCTCATGATCCATGTCAAAACGAAATTCGACCGGCCTTCCGAAGATGCCGTTCAGCGACTTTCCAAGTTCTCCTCTGCAACAGTGCATGAAGCACAGGGCCGCAAAGGTGCCCTGAATTCGAAGATCAAGCCGATTGACCGCAGCATGTCCTTCTGCGGCCCCGCCGTCACAGTGGTCTGTGCACCGCGGGACAACCTGATGCTTCAGGTGGCCATCCACTACGCCCGGAAGGGCGACGTTGTCCTGGTGGCAGCCGGAGAGTACGAGGAAGCCGGGACGTTCGGCGACGTGCTGGGCAACGCCATGAAGGCGAAAGGCCTGGCGGGTATGGTCACGGATTCAGGGGTCCGCGACACCAAGGACCTGATTGAACTCGGATTGCCGGTGTTCTCCGGCAGCGTCTGCATCAAGGGGACCGTCAAGGAAACCATTGGCCCGATCAACCATCCCCTGGTGTTCGGCGACGAAATTGTCTACCCGGGCGATGTCCTGCTGGGTGATGCCGACGGTGTGGTGGTGGTCCGCAAGGATGAGATCGAGGAAGTCATCAAGCTGTCGCAGGCACGCGTGGACGCTGAGGACGACCTCATCCGCCGCTACAAGGAGGGTGGCACCACCATCGAGCTGTGCAAGCTGACTGAGGTCCTGAAGGCCAAGGGGCTGCTGGTGGAAGACGCCGAATTGGAGCCCGCGCTGTAGCTTCACGCCGATGGGGTTAAACCACAGAGGCCCGGCGTTCCTTCTGGAACTCCGGGCCTTCTCTTGGCCGCCGGCGGTGCGGTGGTTCAAGCCACCTCAGTTCATCCCGGGAAGAAGGTACGCAGGTGGCCCCACCTGGCAGTCGTCCAGGTACCACATGGTGGATCCCCGCTTGCCCGGCGGCATCATGCTGCCCTCGAAGACAAACACCGGATCCGAGGCAGCGCCGTCCTCGGCCCGCCAGAATCCATTGGTGGGGCAATGCGAACCGGTGCTGGCCTTAAGCTGGATCCTTCGTTCCGAGGATTTCCGGTATTGCAGGCTGGTGATCTTTTTCATGCTGGGCTCCAAGGGAATCATTTGTGCCGGGTAAACGCCGTTGGCGAACCTTTATGGCTTTTATCCTAGGACGCAGCAAAATCTATGGATAAGACTAATGGGGCGTGACCTGATAAGGCCCGCTTATGATGCATCCGCGCCAGCTGAGGGTGTTCCGCTGGAAAGCGGCTGGTATTTGCTGCGCAGCATTTCCTGGAGCATTTCCTTCAGTACCAGCAGAACGGCGGAACCGGCCTCGGAGAGCGGTTCGTGGTCCGGAGTGCACAGTGCGATCTTGCACTGCAGTGCAGGTCCGGTGATCCGGAGGACCCGGAAGTCCTCCTCATGGAACAGGGCATCCGCGGCCGACTTGGGCAGGATGGTCGCACCCAGGTCGCTGCGCAGCAGCCTGGTCAGGGACGGCACGGATTCCACTTCCCCCACCAGGTGCAGCGTGAGGCCCCTGCTGTCGAAGCCCGCCTCCACCACCTGGCGCAGGGTGTGGATCCGTTCTGGCAGGAACAGGCCCAGCGTGGCCGCCGCTTCCAGGGCGATGGTGCCGGCCCCGGGGTCCACCGGAAGCTCCCGCGCGGCGTTGACCACCAGGTACAGGTCCTCGACGATGAGGGTGGTGAATTGCACACCCCGAATGGGCCCCGGTTCATAGATGAGGGCCATGTCCAGCCGCCCGTTCTTGATGGCCTCGCTGAGTACGCCGCCGTAAATCTCGGTCAGGTGCAGCACGATGTCGGGATAGCGCCGCCCTACTTCGCGGATAATCCGCGGGGTAAGGCTTGAGGCCATGCTGTAGGGAGCGATTGCTATGGAGACGCGCCCGGAAGGTGCCGCTCCTGAAGCTGCCACATCGATCCTTGCCTGCTCCACTTGGCGCAGGATGGTCTGGGCATGCCGGTAGAGGGTATGGCCCGCCGCAGTGGGCTCCACGCCCTGCTTGCTCCGGATCAGGAGCCGCTGCTTCAGGTCCGTTTCCAGCGCCGACACCTGCTGGCTCAGCGCCGGCTGGGCGACGTGGAGGGCGGCGGCCGCCTTCGTGATGCTTCCTGAGTCGACGATCTTCACGAAGTACGCCAGCTTCCGGGTGTCCATAGCGCTCCTCTTTTCCAGCCGGGGACGGCACAGCATGCGGGGTCATACGTTGGCGCTATGGCGGGACAGGCAATACGTCTTTGTGTGATCCGAGTCTCGGGCATAGGTTAATTGCAGATGACTTTCCAATGACCAGAGCATTCTATCCCGACCCAAGCCATCGCCGGTTTTGATGCCGGCATATATTTTGTGCATAAGTAGGGAAACAATTTATTGGAAAAGCCAGTCTTGTTGTCACGAAATAAGGGCCGCTTGCATTTTTTGGGCCGCCAATAGCGCCTCTAAAGGTCATAACTGTTCCCTATAGCGTGATACCGCATTCGTCTTTGTGTGGCTCCAATCCCGATGCCACACTGATTTACACCCGCAGCACCAGCAGAGGAAGGCCCGCAATGCCCACAGTTGATCTCGTAGCGGATCTTGGTGAAGGTTTTGGCGCCTACTCGATCGGCGACGACAACGCCCTCCTGGACATCGTGTCCAGCGCCAACATCGCCTGCGGCTTCCACGCAGGGGACCCTGACATCATGGACGCCATCGTGGCTGAATGTGTCAGGACGGGAGTCGGCATCGGCGCCCATCCGAGCTTCCCGGATCTTCGCGGCTTCGGCCGCCGGGCCATGGACCTCACGGCTGACGAAGTCCGCAACGATGTCATCTACCAGCTGGGTGCCCTGTCGGCGTTTGCCGCCTACCACGGCGGTACCGTCTCCCACCTGGCTCCCCACGGCCGCCTGGGCAACCTGGTGGCCACCCGCGCGGACTACGCCCGAGCCGTAGCGGATGCCGCCGCCCGGGTGGACCCGAAACTGATCATCCTGGCGCAGGACGGTGAACTCGCCACTGCGGCGGCGGAGCGCGGCCTGCGGGTGGCCATCGTTGGCATCGCGGACCGCGCCTACCAGGATGACGGGACCCTGGTGCCGCGCAGCCGGCCCGGCGCCGTGATCCACGACCCCTCCGTCATTGTCCGGCGCACTGTGCGGATGGTGACCGAAGGACTCATCGAAACAGTCTCCGGCAGCGACATCGCCGTCCATGCCGACACGGTGCTGCTCCACGGCGACAATCCGGGCGCCGTCGAACTTGCCCGCCTGGTTCGCAGCGAACTGATCGCCGCGGGCGTCACCATTGCCCCGCTGGCGCAAGTGCTCGCCGCAAAGCAAAAGGCTTCCTGACCATGGCCGCCCCAACGACAACCAGCCGGACAATGCTGGACATCTACGAGTCGGGCGACGCCGCCCTGCGCGTGGTGGCACAGTCCGGTGACGCAGAAGCCAACTGGGCCACGGTCCACGCCCTGGCCGGCTGGCTGGCGACCGTCGGTGTCGAAGGCATCCACGGCGCCGTTCCCACCTACGACTCCGTCCTGGTCGAATACGACCCCTACCTCACCTCCGCCCGCCAGGTCAGGGCGTTCATCCTCCTGGGGATGCGCCAGCTGGACTTCGTGGGCACCACCCTGCGCGAGCCGCGCCGCTTCGAAGTACCCGTCGTCTACGGGGGCAGCTACGGGCCGGACCTGGAAAGCGTGGCAGACCACCAGGGCCTGGATGTCCAGGACGTGATCACCCGGCACACGGCCAAGACCTACGTCATCCGCTGCCTCGGAGCGCCGGCAGGCTCGCCCATGATGGACGGACCAGACTTCCCGGTCCCCGTCCCCAGGCTCAAGGACCCGCGGCTGTCCGTACCCGCCGGTGCAGTATCCGTGGCCGGACGCCAAGCCGTGATCGCGCCCGCAGTCGCACCGGGAGGCTGGTGCGTCATCGGCCAGACCCCCCTGACGGTCCTGGACGCAGCACGCGAACCCCTGGTGCCCTACGTCCCCGGCGATGAACTGCGCTTCTACCGCATTCCTCCGGAGGACTTCGGAAAGTACGAGGGGCAGTTCCTGGAGGCCCGGCCATGACCGGGTCACTCATCGTCCTTCAGCCCGGACACTCCGTCGTCACCGACCTTGGCCGGACGAAGGGTCCTGCCTTCGGACTTCCCGTCAACGGCGCCCTGGACCAGTTTTCGGCCAAGGCCGCGAACATCCTGGCCGGCAACGGCGACAACGATCCGCTGCTGGAACTCACCGCCCTGGACTTCAGGATGCGCGCCACCACGGACCTGCTGATCGCCGTGACCGGCGCGCCGCTGGACCTCTCTGTGGGCGGCCGCGGCTGCCCCCAGTGGGAGCCCGTCTCCGTCCGGGCCGGCGAAACAGTGACGGTCCGCGGAATCCGCACCGGTCTCCGCGCCTACATCGCCGTCCGCGGATCCTTCACTGTCCCCACGCTGCTGGGCAGTTGCGCACCGGACACGGTTGTGGGCTTCGGACTGAAACTTGTTGAGGGCACCCGGCTTGCAACGCAAAAGACCACCGCACCCCTCACCCAGCCATACTTCGGCCTGCCCCTGTTCCGGCTGGGGCTGGCAAAGCCGGAATTCACCACCCACCCGGTCATCGACGTCACCGACGGGCCGGACGTAGCCGAATTCGGCGACACCGCAGGCCTGCTTTTCACCTCGCAGTACACCGTGAGCCCCCGAAGCAACCACATCGGACTCCGGCTCGGCGGCGCACTGCCCGAACGCCAGCTCACCTCCGAGGTCCTGTCCCGCGGTGTCCCGGTGGGGGCCATCGAGGTTCCGTCCCGGGACGAACTGCTGGTCCTGCACCGGGGACGCGGCGTTACCGCGGGCTATCCGGTCCTGGGAGTCGTTACGAGCCGCTCCCTGGATGTCCTGGCACAGTCCAGGCCTGGACACACCGTCACCTTCAGAAAGACAACCGTGGCTGAAGCAACAGCCATGCACCGCACTGCCTGCCAGGAGCTGGACAGACTCCGGAAGACGATCGACACAGTCTTCGGACTCCTCGGGGTCGGCGCCGGCGAGCGCTGGTACGAACTCAGCCCGGCGTCAGGAGCCTGAACGTCATGAATGCCCGGACCACCGCCCAGGACCGCACCCACAAAGTGCTGCGCGACCCCTAACCCCCTGCCCACCACTGCGTCCAGCCCCTTGCCGGACGCAAGAGCCCGTCCATTCCCACTTTGGAGTATCAAATGCCTTTTTCCGACTACACCACGGCCCTGGTCACCGGAGCCTCCACCGGCATGGGCGCCGCCATCGCCGAACGGCTTGCCAAGCGGGGCCTCACCGTCCACGCGGTGGCCCGCAACGAGGAACGCCTCGCCGAACTGGCCGACCGCACGGGAGCAGTCCCGCACGTGGTGGACCTGACAGACACTGCTGCGCTCGCCGCCGTCGTCCGCGACCTCAAGGTGGACGTCCTGGTGAACTGCGCCGGCGTGTCCCGGCCCGGCAACATCCTGGACTCCTCCGAACAGGACATCGACGAACTGGTGGATGTGAACCTCCGCGGGCTGCTGCAGCTCACCCGGCTGGTGCTGCCCGGAATGGTGGAGCGGGACCTGGGCCACGTGGTGAACATCAGCTCGATCGCGGGCGTGTACAACTTCTACGGCCACACCGTGTACCACGCCACCAAGGCCGCGGTGCACCAGATCTCGCGCCAGCTCCGCAACGACACCGTGGGCAAGCGTATCCGCGTCACCGAAATCTGCCCCGGCCGGGTGGAAACCGAAATCTTCGGCCGCAACATGGGTGGCAGCCCCGAAGCCATGGAAGAAGCCTGGAAGACGTTCTACGAAGGCTACGAGTCGCTCACTACCGACGACATTGTCAACGCCCTTGATTACGCCATTGAGACCCCGCGGCACGTGAATGTTGGCATGCTTGAGCTTATGCCCACGTTCCAGGTCCCGGGCGGCCTGACCTTCGACCGCCGCGAGCCCACCGCCTGACGCCCGCCCGGCACTTCAACCACCACTACCCGATAGGCCACCACCAATGCAGCACGTGCACACCGTCAGCTTTCCCGATTCCCAGCTCCTGGCCGACCTGTCGCCGCTTCCCGGCAGCCTGCGCGGGGTGGTCTGGGACATGAAGGAGGCACCCGGCGTGGACCTGGGCGGCATCGACGGCGTCATCCTGCCCTACCTCAACGCCGGGGCAGTGCTGGGCTCCCTGGGCAAGGTCCCGGACCTCAAGTTCGTGCAGACGCAGTCAACAGGGTACGACGGCGTCTGCGAGGCCGCCGGTCCGGGCGCCGCAGTGGCAAACGCCTCGGGCGTCCATGCAGCTGCCACCGCAGAGCTGGCCGTTGGCCTCATCCTCGCCAAGCTGCGCGGCATCGACCAGGCCGTCAGGGACCAGCAGGTTGAAAGCTGGAAGCCGCAGCGCCGCCAGTCCCTGGCCGACCGCAAGGTCCTGCTGCTGGGCATCGGCGGAATCGGCAAGGAACTGGCCCGCCGCCTGGCACCCTTCGAAGTCACCATCACCCGGGTGGGAAGCACGGCCCGCACGGACGCCGAAGGGCAGGTCCACGGCCCGGACGAACTGGTGGCCCTCGCCGCCGACCACGACATCCTGGTCTCCGTCCTGCCCCTGAACGGCAACACCCACCACCTGGTGGGCCGGGACGTCCTGGCCGCCCTGCCCGATGGTGCCCTGGTAGTGAACGTAGGCCGCGGCGCCGTCATCAGCACGGAGGCCCTGACCCGCGAAGTGGTCTCCGGCCGCCTCCAGTGCGCCATCGACGTCGTCGATCCCGAACCGCTTCCCGCCGGCCACCCGCTCTGGTCGTCGGAGAACGCCCTCATCACCCCGCACGTGGGCGGAAACGCCTCGGCCTTTGAGCCCCGGATCCTGAAACTCCTTAAACAGCAGCTCGAGGCCCTGGCGGCCGGGCAAACCCCGGCCAACCTGGTTCAGCAGGGACCCTTCGAGCAGGGCTCGGTCTAAACGGCTGCCGGGATTTAATGCATACGGCGGCACGACACAACAATGAAGAGGAAGTAACCAGGACATGACAGGGCTTTTTGATCTCACGGGGCGCGTAGCCCTGGTCACGGGTTCGAGCAGGGGCATCGGTTCGGCCCTTGCCAAGGCATTGGCCGACGCCGGTGCCACAGTAGTGCTCAACGGCGTAAACCCGGAGCGGCTCAAGGACGCCGAGACGGCCATGGCGGCAGGCTTCCCGCCCGGCCGGATCCACAGTGTGGCCTTCGACGTCACCGACGACGACGCCGCCGCCCGCAGCATCCGCTGGATCGAGGACAACGTGGGCCCGCTGGAAATCCTGGTGAACAACGCCGGCATCCAGCATCGGGTCCCCATGCTGGATCTTGATGTGGCGGACTGGGAACGCGTCCTCTCAACGGACCTCACCAGTGCCTTCCTGGTGGGCCGCGAGGCGGCCCGCCACATGATCGGCCGGGGCCGCGGAAAGATCATCAACATCTGCTCTGTGCAGACCGACCTGGCCCGCCCCACCATCGCCCCGTACATCGCGGCCAAGGGCGGGCTGCGGAACCTCACCCGGGCCATGACCGCCGAATGGGCGGCCTCCGGGCTGCAGATCAACGCCGTCGCACCCGGCTACATCCACACCGAGATGACCCAGAACCTGGTGGACGACGAGGAGTTCAACTCCTGGATCCTCGGCCGGACACCCGCCCACCGCTGGGGCACCGTGGAGGACCTCGCCGGTCCCGTGGTGTGGCTGGCCTCGGATGGCTCCAACTTCGTGAACGGACAGACCATTTTCATCGATGGCGGAATGACGGTGGTGGTCTGATGGCAACGCCCCTTGATATCGCATTGCCGGCCACGGGTCCTGCGCTGGTGGCCCACGCCGCCGGCGACCTGCGGATCGACGAGGTCCCGGTGCCCCAGCCCGCACCCGACGAAGCGGTGGTCGAGGTCCTCTACGGCGGCATCTGCGGCTCAGACCTGCACTACTGGCTGCACGGCGCGGCGGGGGAGTCCATCCTCAAAGCGCCTCTGGTCCTGGGCCACGAGATCTCCGGCACGGTGGTGCGCCAGGCCGCGGACGGCTCAGGGCCGCAGCCAGGAACCGCCGTCGCCGTCCACCCCGCAACGCCCGGTCCAGGCGCCGCCAGGTATCCCGCGGACCGTCCCAACCTCTCCCCGGGCTGCACGTACCTGGGCAGCGCCGCCCGCTACCCGCATAAGGACGGCGCCTTCAGCCGCTACGTCACGCTGCCCGTCCGGATGCTCCGCCCGCTCCCGGACAGCCTCAACCTGCGCACTGCAGCACTGATCGAACCCGCATCCGTCGCCTGGCATGCCGTGTCCAGGGCCGGGGACGTCCGCGGAAAAACCGCGCTGGTCATCGGCTCCGGCCCCATCGGCGCCCTCGCCGTCGCCGTCCTCAAGCGCGCGGGCGCAGCCCATATCACCGCCGTCGACCTCCATCCCAAACCGCTGGAAATCGCCAAGGCCGTGGGTGCGGACCAGGTGATCAACGCCGCGGACGCCGAAGCCATCGCCGCCGTGGAGGCCGACGTCGTGATCGAATCCTCCGGCAACCACCATGGGCTGGCCTCTGCCATCCGCGGCGCGGTGCGCGGGGGCACCGTGGTGATGGTGGGGCTGCTGCCCACCGGCATGCAGCCGGTGCCCATCTCCCTGGCGATCACCCGCGAACTGCAACTGCTCGGCTCGTTCCGTTTCAACGACGAGATTGATGACGTCATCGCGGCCCTCGCCGAGGGGTCCCTGCACATCGAGCCCGTCATCACGCACGAATTCCCGCTGGCCGATGCCCTCCGCGCCTTCGAGGTAGCCAAGGACTCCACCCGCTCCGGCAAAGTGCTCCTCTCCTTCGGCAACGCCGGGCAGGCCCAATAAGCGGGCAACTGCCACCCTTGGTCGTGGTGGGAGTCTCGGGTTGCGGCAAGTCCACCGCCGGCGAGCCGGCCGGGACAGGGGTTTCACGCTCGCACATTGGTAGGTAGACTGGTCTACCTACCAACGTGCGAGGAGTGAACCATGGCTGCAGCAGGCCTCCCAACCCAAGGCCTCCCGGCCCCGGCACGGCGCCCGGCCCGCGAGCTGCTGCTGGAAGCTGCCGCACGGCTTTTCTATGCCAACGGCGTCGCAGCCACCGGGATCGACACCATCACGGCCGAGGCCGGAGTGGCCAAAAAGAGCCTCTACAACAACTTCAGTTCCAAAGCGGAGTTGGTGGCCGCCTACCTGGAGGCCAGGCATGAGGAATGGCTGGGCCTGTACCGCCGGCGGCTGGAGACGGCGAAAACGCCGCGGGACCAGGCCCTGGCGGTCTTCGATGCCTACCTGGACCACGCCAACTTCGCCTACCGGCACGGCTTCCGGGGATGCGGCCTGCTCAACGCCGCCGCGGAACTCCCGGCCGGCGATCCCGGGAGGGAAGCTGTGCGCCGCCACAAGGAGGAGGTCCAGGAGCTCCTGGCCGCGCATGTGGCGGGGTTGTTGCCGGGACGGGAAGAGCTGGCCCCCGCCACCGCGGCGCACCTGGCTTTCCTGCTCGAGGGTGCCATGGCCAGGGCCGGGCTGGAAGGCGATGACGGTCCGCTGAAGGAAGCCAAGAGCATTGCCGGGCACCTGCTGGACGCCCTGTGAACGTCACGCACCACCCCAAAGCCCAACTCCGGGGAGCAATGTGCGTGGTGGCGGCCTCCGTCCTTTGGGGCACCACCGGGACCGCGGCCACCTTCGCCCCCGGCGTGAGCCCGCTCGCCATTGGCGCCGTGGCCATGGGATTGGGCGGCCTGCTGCAGGCACTCTTCGCCGCACGGCACATCGCGGCCCAGGCGGGCAGCCTGCTCGGCCGGTGGCGCCTTGCGACGCTCGGTGCCGTGGCCGTGGCCGTCTACCCCTTGGCCTTCTACAGCTCCATGCACCTCTCCGGCGTTGCAGTGGGAACGGTCGTCTCAATCGGTTCCGCCCCTGTGGCGGCAGCCCTGATTGAACGCTTCGCGGACAGGAAACGGCTGGGCCGGCAATGGATCCTTGGGGCACTGCTGGGAGTCGGCGGCGCTGCGCTGCTCTCCTTCGCCGGGCACACGCCGGCAGGGCCTGCCCCAGCAGCAGCCGCACCGGCTGCTGCGGAAGCAGCCGCGGATTGGAGTCCGACGGCGGGAATCCTCCTTGGCCTGCTGGCCGGCACAACCTACGCACTGTACTCCTGGACGGCGCACCGCCTGGCGGCCACCGGGGTCACGTCCAGGGCTGCGATGGGGAGCATTTTCGGGCTGGGCGGACTCCTGCTGATGCCCGTCCTTGCGGTGACGGGCGGCCCGCTGCTGGAGTCCTGGGGCAACGTCAGTGTGGGTGCCTACATGGCTGTGGTCCCCATGTTTGCCGGGTACCTCCTGTTCGGCTGGGGCTTGGCCCGGGTGGGGGCAAGCACCGCCACCGGCATCTCCCTGCTGGAAACCGCGGTGGCAGCCGTCCTGGCCGTGCTGGTGGTGGGCGAAAGGCTCCCGGCACCCGGGTGGCTTGGCGCCGCCGTCGTCCTGGCCAGCCTGTTCATCCTGGCGCCGCGCCCCCGCCCGGCAAAAGTTCCAGCGGGGCAGCCGCGTGCTGCAGAACCTCCGGCGGCAGAATCAACCGGTGTGCTGCCGCCGGGCGCTCCGGGCCAGTACCGTGGGCCCCAGCAGCAGGCATGCCCCCAGCCCCAGCAGCAAAATCCCTAGCACCACTGCCCCCGGCGCGGGGATCCCGGCCCCGGCGAGGATGAGCACCACGCCGATCAGGGCCGCCGCCATGCCCGGGAACAGGCCTGCAGGAAGACGACGTGCCGGATAGCCGGAGAGCAGTTCCATGGCCAGGTGGGGGTCATCCACGATCAGCCCCATTTCCAGCTCCTTGAGCAGGCGTCGCTCCTCGTCGGACATTGGCATGGCAGGCCCCTGCTTCCCTGGGAGGCGGTTTCGGTATCAAACCGTAGGAGCCTTCTACCACTTAGTCAATAGTTTCAGCCGCCCCCGGGCTGCCCTCATGCCGGGACGTCGTAGCGCAGCTCATCGCCCACAACCCGGACTCCATGGGTGGGTACGTGGGGTACGGCCTTGCCGGGTGGCATGAGGTGTTTAACGGGCAGCCCGGCCAGCAGCACGCAATGATCGGCGATGAGGCGGCGGTGGCAGCGCCACCAGAGGGTTTCGCTGCACATGATCGCTGTCCGGGCCACCTGGGATCCGGCCGCCAGTTCTGCGGCTGCCGCCAGGAAGTCTTCACTGCGCATGTAGCCGGCATAGGCTCGGAAAGAGTCATTCCGGAGGGCCGTGTCCGGGGAGTCCGGGAGCAGTTTGCGGAAGCCGCCCAGCCGTTTCTCCCAGCGGTAGCCGATCCCCGCCTCCGGAAGCCACACCGACAGGCGGTCCTTTCCGAAATGCGGATACTTGCGGCTGCCCGGGCCTATCCGGACATCTACCAGGGACGTCACGCCGGCGGTCTGCAGCAGCGCTGTGAAGTCCTCCTGGGATCCAGTGCCGTGGCCGATCGTGAACAGCGTCTCCATCCCGGCCATCATAGGCAGGTGCGGCGCCGCCGTACCTGGCGCCGCCGCGTGGCGGGCGCCTGGCTCCGGGAAGCCGGCTAACGTCGTCGTAACTCCGCGAACTCGATGGATGGCACGATGGCGCCCGCGTCCCGCTCCACGAAGTTGGTGCCCGGGGGCACCAGGTCGTCGATGGCGTCGAGTACCGTCTCGCCCAGCTGGACGTCGGCGGCGCGAAGGTACGCCTGGAGGTGTTCTTCGCTCCGCGGACCGATGATCACACTGCTGATGGCGGGATGCGTCAGGGCAAACCCTACGGCCAGGTCCACCAGGGACAGCTCCAGCTTGTCTGCCAGGCGGGCCAGCGAATCCTTGGCCAGCAGCTTGCGCTCGCTGGTGGGCCCGGACATGTCGTACCGGCCGGGAAGCGAGTGCACCCGGGTGGCGGGCTGGCCGGATTCCAGGACGAAGCTGCCGGAAAGCCAGCCGCCTGCCAGGGGGCCGTACGCGAGGACACCCACGCCATACTGTTGGGCAATCGGCAGTACGTCGCGCTCGTTGCCGCGGACCAGCATGGAATACGGAACCTGGTTGCCCATCGGCGGGATCAGGTGGTTGGTGGTGGCCAGCCACTGTGCTTCCACCAGTTGGGCCGGCGTGAACACCGAGGTGCCGTAGTACAGGATCTTGCCCTGGCGGATCAGGTCGTTCAAGGTGGTGATGGTTTCCAGGACGTCGGTGTTGTAGTCAGGCCGGTGTGCCTGGTAGAGGTCGATCCGGTCTGTCTGCAGCCGGCGGAGGCTGCCTTCCACGGCCTGGGTGATCCAGCGCCGCGAGTTGCCGGAGTGGGCCGGGTTGGGGCTCATCTGGCCATGGAACTTGGTGGCCAGGAAGACGTCGTCCCTGCGTCCCCGGAGTGCCCGCCCCACCACCTGCTCCGATTCGCCCTGCGAGTAGACGTCGGCGGTATCAACCGCGGTGATGCCGGCGTCCAGCGCCGCATGGATGATCCGGATGCTTTCCTCCGCGCCGGTAGGGGCACCCTGGCCGTTGCCGGTCCCCTCGCCGAAGTTCATGGTCCCCAAAGTGAGGGGGCTGATGGGGGTTCCCGACCGCCCGAACACGCGCAGTTCACTCAGGCTCATCTCCGGTCTCCTCCATTCAGTGGCCATGCCCTGGATCGTCACGACGCTACACAGATTCGGCGGCCGGCACAGATTTCCGTTTTAGTCCTTCTCTTTTCGTCGCACGGAGTAACCAGAGCAGCGGGGATGACGAATTGTGGCGCCCAAACAGCCGGAAACAGCGCTTATATTGAGGCATGGGCACCCTCAATAACGACGAACCGTTCGTCCAGTTGCACGACCTCATCATCGGCAGCAGCAACGTTGCTGACTTCCTGTCCGAACTCTCGGCTGTTGCCGCGTCAACGCTCAGCGATGCCGCAGGCGTCTTCATCGAATGCGGGGTTACGCTCCGCCGCCGCAAGCGCAGCGCCACCATTGCCGGCAGCAGTGAACGGGCAGCCGTGCTGGACAAACTGGAGCAGGTCCTCGGGGAGGGGCCGTGCATCGCATCCCTGGATGCCATGCAGCCAATGATCCTGTCCGACGTTGAGACCGATACCCGGTGGCCCGAATACCAGAAAGTGCTGGCTGACAACGGGTGCCGCAGCGTGCTGGGAGTTCCCCTGGCGCTGGACGCCGACCAGGCCGCCGCGCTGAACTTCTTTGCCGCGGAACCCGGCGTCTTTGCTCCCAAAGTCCTCCGCACGGCGGAGGGGTTTGCCGACCTCGCCGGCAGGGCGTTGAGGCTGGCCCTGCGGATCGCCGACGCCCAAAACCTGGCGGATGACCTGAAGGCCGCCATGGCAAACCGCACCACGATCGACCTGGCGTGCGGGGTGATCATGGCGCAGAACCGGTGTACCCAGGATGAAGCCATGGCCCTGCTCACCAAGGCGTCCAGCCACCGGAACCAGAAGCTGCGGGACCTGGCCGCTGAAGTCCTTGGCCGGGTGAGCGACGGGCCGGTGACCACGCACTTCGATCCGTAGCCCGGCCGGATCCGCCCTCAAGCTTTTCCCGCCCCGCTGCATGCTGCGTGGCTTTCGCCCCTGCGCTGCCCTGCAATAATCTGAACCAACGGTTGTGCACGGGGGTGTGAGCGCCCGGCACGACAGGCAGCACTGTAAGTTCCGGGACCATCACAGACGAGGCGGACACCCATGACGGAAGCAGACCAGCAGCACGCAGCACGGCCAACGATGCCCGAAGATCCTCCTGCCGCTGCCCCCGGGACGGTGGATCCGCACCTGCTGCAGCAGCTGGCCGACGCGCATGGCGTGGGTACGTCCTTCCAGGGCTGGGACGGCCTGCCGCACTCCGTCGCCGAGGGCACGCTGATCAAGGTACTTGCCGCGCTGGGGGTGGAGGCCCACACCAACCAGCACATCGAAGCCGCCCTCGCCGAGGTGGAACTGGCGCCCTGGCGGCGGATGCTGCCGGCCGCCGTCGTCATCAAGCAGGGCGAACCGGCCCAGGTTCCGGTCCACGTGCGGGACGGTGCCACCGCGAGCCTCACCATCACCCTTGAAGGGGGAACCGGATCGCGGGAGGCGCTCCAGCAGGACATCTGGATCCAGCCCCGGCAGGTGGACGGCGTTTCCACCGGGCGTGCCACGTTCTCCCTGCCCGAGGACCTGCCTTTGGGCTGGCACACCCTGCACGCGGAGTCGGAGGGTGCCGCAGCCACTGCCGCGCTGGTGGTCACGCCGGCCAGGCTGGACACGGCCAAGCCCCTTGAGGACCGGCGCGGCTGGGGGCTGGCCACGCAGCTTTATTCGGTCCGGTCCAAGCGGTCATGGGGCATCGGCGACTTTGCGGACCTTGCGGACCTGGCGGCCGTCAGCGGCGCACGCGGGGCCGACTATGTGCTGGTCAACCCGCTGCACGCCGCGGAGCCCGTCCCGCCCGTCCAGCCCTCGCCCTACTCGCCGTCCACCCGCCGGTTCTTCAACCCCCTCTACATCCGGATCGAGGCTATCCCCGAGCTGGCATACCTCCGGCCACGGAAGCGCGCGGCCCTGGAAAAGCTGCACGAGGAGGTGGCCGGCCTGAACAGGGACGGCACCCGGCTGGACCGTGACGCCGTCTACGCGGCCAAGCTGCAGGCACTGGAGATGCTCTACCACACCCGGCGTTCGCCCTCCCGGCAGGCCGCCTTCGAGGAGTTTTGCCGCGTCTCCGGCCCCGGCCTGGACGATTTTGCGCTCTGGTCCGCCATCCGCGAAGACCTTGCTCCCACCGATCCGTTGTGGACAGATCCGGAGTGCGCCATCGGAACACCGGCCGCGGAGGCATTGCGGGAGCAGTTGGCGGACCGGATCGGGTTCCACCGCTGGCTCCAGTGGATCTGCGACGAGCAGCTGGAAAGCGCGCAGCAGGCGGCGCTCCGCTCCGGTATGCGGCTGGGCGTGGTGCACGACCTCGCAGTCGGCGTGGACCACAACAGTGCCGACGCGTGGACATTGGGCCGTGTACTGGCCCCAAACACCAGCGTGGGTGCGCCGCCGGACATGTACAACCAACAGGGCCAGGACTGGGGCCAGCCGCCGTGGCACCCGGCCCGCCTGGCCGAAGCCGGCTACGAACCGTTCCGCAACATGCTGTCCAACGTGCTGCGCCACGCCGGCGGCATCCGCGTGGACCACATCCTGGGCCTGTTCCGGCTGTGGTGGATCCCCATCGGAAATGCGCCGGGGGACGGTGCCTACGTCCGGTACGACCACGAGGCCCTGATTGGCATCCTGGCCCTTGAGGCGCACCGTGCCCGTGCCGTGGTGATCGGGGAGGACCTGGGCACCTTCGAGCCCTGGGTGCGTGACTACCTCGCGGACCGCGGCATCCTGGGCACGTCCATCCTGTGGTTCGAGTACGACGGCGATTCGCCCCTTGCACCGGAAAAGTACCGTACACAGGCGCTCGCCAGCGTAAATACCCATGATCTTCCGCCCACGGCCGGCTACCTTGCCGGCGACCATGTGGGCCTGCGGAGCCGTCTTGGCCTGCTCGAGCGGTCCGAAGAGGAAGAGCGGGCCGAGCACAACGCATCCCTGGAGAAAATGTTCGCCCTGCTGCGTGAACGGGGCTACCTCTCCGAGGGGACTGCTGCCGGGGCCGGCCAGCAGTCCGCGGAGGAGCACACCATCGAGGCGCTGCACCTCCTGCTGGCCCAGTCGCCGTCGGTATTGCTGGGCGTGGCGTTGGTGGACGCGGTGGGGGAGCGGCGGCTCCAGAACCAGCCCGGTACCACGGAAGCCCTGTATCCCAACTGGCAGGTTCCGCTGGGCGGCCCGGACGGCAGGCCGGTTTACCTTGACGACCTTCCCGGCAACAAGCGGTTCAACGCGCTGCTCGCCGCGGTGGAGGGATCCCTGCACGGATCCTGAGCAGCTGGTCAAAGAACGATGGCCCCGCCACTTCCTCAAGCGGCGGGGCCATGGTGCTTTCTCCGCTGGCCTAGCCTGCGGTGATCACGTGGGTGACGTGGTCGTACCGGAAGGTGACCGGGCCGCCGTCGTGCTCAAACACGATGTTGGCCCCGGGCGTTGCGCCGCCGGCCCCGTAACTGGCGTCCCAGGACTTGTTGAGGGCCGCCTTGAACTCGTAGCTCCCTGCCGGCAGCTCCGGCACGGTGAGCTTCCAGACGAGGTCTGCCGGGTCCAGGGCCAGCTGGGCTTGCTGGCAGGCCGGCTCCCAGTCGGTGGCGCAGCCCAGCTCGCTGTCCATGCTTCCCGCCGCCGCCACGGCGGACGGCTGCTGTGAGGCGTAGACGGCGCTGAGCAGGTGCGTGCTGTTGTCGTAGCGGAAGGTGACTGGTCCGCCGGGATGGTCCAGCACGATGTTCTGGCCATTGAACTGGCCGTCGGCACCGTAGTTTTCGTCCCAGCCGCCGTTGAGCGCTGCCTTGTATTCGTACTTCCCGGCCGGCAGGTCGGCGGTCAGCCGCCAGATGCGGTCCGCCGGGTCCAGGACCATCTTTGCCCGCTGGCATGTGGGATCCCACTGCGCCGTACAGCCCATGGCCTGGTTCAGTGATCCGGCCACAGAGACCGAATCGGGTTGCGGGGCCTGGCCCACGGTGACGGTCCGGGTGCCGCTGGTGACGTTGAAGCCCGTGCCGGCCATGACGGCACGGTATTGGACCTTCGTGCCGTCAGCCAGCGTGGAAACATCATCGGTTGCCGAATACACCGGGGACGAGGAATCGGTGCCCACCGCGGTCCAGTTCCCGCCGTTGACGCTGCGCTCAAAAGACACAACGTTGCTCGCCTTCTCAGGATCGGCAGTGGCGCTAAGTTCCACCTTTCCCTCCACACTGCTGCCTTCGGCGGGCTTCTGCAGGGTCAGGACCGGCGCGGGGACGCTTGCCCGACGGCTCTGGCTGGCGGCGGTATGGCCGCCGTTGTCCAGCACGGTGGCGCGGTACTCCAGGGCTGTGCCGGCGTCCAAATCCGCGACGTCGTGGAACACCTGGTACGGGGCGGTGTCATCCGTGCCGATCGGCTGCCATTGGCCGCCGGCCGTCCGGGCTTCGAAGGTGACCTCATTGAACGAAGAACCCTCGACGTCGGCCGTCACGTTGATGCGCCCGTTGTCGCCCGGGGCTGCGGCCGGCTGCTGGAGGGCGACGGCGGGCGCAGCCTTCGAGTGCGGGATCCGGCCTGCGGATTCGTAGACGACGGCGGAGAGCGGCGGCACGGTGACCGTCAGCTTGGCATCCTCCGAGGTTTTGGCCTCGTCGGGTCCTTCGCCGTAGATCCGCGTGTAGCTGCGCTTGGCGATGTAGGTGGGGATGGGGGCTGTCTGCGGCTGGGCGCTGTTGTTCAGCGCGACCACGTATTCGCGCTGGTCCTGGGCGTCCGTGCGGGAGAAGGCGTAGATGCCGGGGCCATCCGAGGCATAGCGGTGCTGGTGGGCGCCGTTCCGCAGTGCGGGGTGCTCCTTGGTCAGGGCAGCCAGCTCACGGATTTTGGCGTACAGCGGGTGGCTCGGGTTGAAGTTGTCCGTGGCGTGCGTGGCATCGGTGCCCAGCAGGTCGTCGTCAAGGTACTCCGGCACCTTGCTGGCGAAGAGCGTCTGGCGGGCGTCCTGGTCCCCGCCGGGGCCGGTGAAGCCTTGTTCATCGCCGTAGTAGACCACCGGATTGCCGCGGGAGAAGTACATCAGCTCGTGGGCCAGTTCGTCGCGGGCCACCTTCTCGGCGTCGCTGGCTGCCGGGTTGTCCTGGCTAATGAAGCTGCCGATGCGGCCCATGTCATGGTTGCCCAGGAAGGTGGGGAGCTCGTAGACGTTGGAGTCGGCGTCGGTGTACCAGTCGTCTCCGGCGAAGAAGGTTTGCAGGGCCCTCGCGTCCTGGCTCTTGGATGCGAAGTTGCGGGCCGCGTCCTGGAAGGGGAAATCCAGGACTGCCTGCATCTTGTTTCGGGTGGTGAACTGCGAGGTGAAGCTCTTGCTGGTATCGAAGACCTCGCCGAACATGAAGAAATCGTCCTTGCCGTGCTCCTTGGCGTAGGTGAGGACATTGGGGCCGAATTCCTGCCAGAACTCGTTGTTCACATGCTTCATGGTGTCGATGCGGAAGCCGTCCACGCCGAAATCGCCGATCCAGGACTTGTAGATGTCCTCCATGCCGTTCACCACCTTGGGGTTTTCGGTGAACAGGTCATCGAGGCCGAAGAAGTCCCCGTACATGGAGTCCTCGCCGGTAAAGGTGGTGTCGCCACGGTTGTGGTACAGGGTGGGGTCGTTCAGCCAGGCCGGGACTTTGAGGTTTTCTTCGCCCGGTGCCAGGACGGGCTTGTAGGGGAACGAGGTGTTCGCGTCCAGTTGGGGGAAGGCACCGGTGCCGGCGTAATCGCGGTCGTCGAAGGGTTCGCCGGAAGCTGTTTTGTAGGGGACGGTGTCCTTGGACACGTAGCCCTTGCGGTCGCCTTCCTGGTAGCCGATGACGTCAGCGGTGTGGTTGGTGATGATGTCGAAGTACACCTTCATGCCGCGTGCATGGGCCTCGTCGATGAGGCCCTTCAGTTCGTCATTGGTTCCCAGGTGCGGATCGATCTGGGTGAAGTCGGTGACCCAGTAGCCGTGGTAGCCGGCTGACTTGTCCTCCGGCTGGACTGCCTTGTTCTTGAAGCTGGGGGTCAGCCAGATCGATGTGGTGCCCAGGCCCTGGATGTAGTCGATCTTATTGCGGAGGCCGGCCAGGTCGCCGCCGTTGTAGAAGCCCTTCTTCGTGGGATCGAAACCGGAGACCATGGGGTCGGGTCCGAGGCCGCCCTGGTCGTTTGCAGTGCTGCCGTTGCTGAAGCGGTCCGCCATGACGAAGTAGAAGTTTTCGTCGGTAACGGGACCGCGGAGCGAATGCAGGGTTTCTGCAGAGCCTTGGTTCTTGGTGCCGGGGTCCTTGGGACCCGGGCCGTTAGGGGCGGCATGGGCGGGGAGGACTGCGGCGGAGATGGCGACGGCGGCCGCAAGAAGACCGGCCGCGGAGCGGGCTGCAACGCGTTTCCGGGTTGGCTTGGTTTTTGAGGGGTGCATCGTTCCGGCTGGACTGGCCGGCTGGTGGGCGCGTGGGGGAGCGCCGGGAGGGGTGCGGAATAGCAAGGGTGAGACCTTCCTGGGAAGCAGCGCTGCTGTACAGGCTTGCCGTTGACATGGGGATGCGGCAGGAGGGTTCGAAGGACAGCATGCTGCCTTGTGAACCGAGTCACAACTGTAAGCGCTTGCACTGAATTACTCCAGTGTTTAGGGAAGGGGACCTTTAGGTGGATCCGCCGGGGCAGCTCTGCTATCCCGCGGCTACCACTGCGGTGGGCGACGGGACGTTGACGGTGTGCCTGATTGGTCCGGGGAGGCCGGTGATGGGATCCAGCTCAAACGTGGCGATGTTGTGTGAGCGTTCATGCGCCACGTGGAGCAAGTACCCGCGGACCATGTGGTGGCGCGGCCAGTTCCCGCCGCTGTCAAAGTCCTTGACGGGAATCAGTTCGGTGCCGTCCCCGGCGACTTCCAGGACACTGATGAGGTTGGACCCGCGCACGCCGGCATAGGCGAAGTTTCCTTGCGGGCCCAGGCAGATCTCGGCTGCGGAGTCGCCTTGTTGGCTTCCGCCCGCCGTCGCGGGTCCGCGGAATACCAGCTCGTAGGTGCCGGCCTCGGGGCGGACTACGAAGACTTCCACGGAGTACTCCGAAACTATGAAGACGTTCCCGTTCGGGTGCTGCACCAGGTGCCGCGGGCCACTGCCATAGGGGAGGACGACCTCGTGGTCCGCCACCAGTCCGGCGCCTGCCTGGTAGGTCCAGATACGGAGGGTGTCGTGGCCCAGGTCGGTGGTCATGATGCGTCCGTCCAACAGCATCAGGCTCGCGTGGGCGCGGCTTTGCCTGGGGCTTCCGGGCGGGAGGGTGACGTGGGGATCAACCGATGGTGCGGCGGGAAACCGCCGGGCTATGCCGCCGTCGGAATCCAGCTCGTAGAGGAGGACCTGCCCGTCGCCCCAGCACGCGGCAGTGACAAAGCGGCCGTGCGGGTCAACGGCAACATGGCAGGTCGCCTCGCCGGCAAGCTGCGGTTCCCCGTGGGCCTCCAAAGCGGCTTCGCCGTGCCGGCGGTACGCCTGGACTTTCCCGCGCTGTTCGGCCGCCGCGTACACCACAGGCAGGGTTGGGTGTACAGCAACGAACGATGGCGATTGTGCTTCGACGGCCGTTCCCAACCATTCCAGGCTGCCATCCAGGTACGCGCGGACGGCGCCGATACCGTCCGCACGGCCGCCGCCGTCGGGCGTGTACGTGCCGATCCACAGGATGTTGGTGGCTGGACTGTTGTTGGCTGCGCCGTTGGTCATGGTCCAATCCTGCCAAGGTTTCACCCCCTATTCCCGTACCCCGGGCCGCCGATTAGCATGGGGTTTCCGGCAGTGGAAGAGCGGAGGCGGGCGTGGTTAGGGCTGAATTGACGTCGATTGTCCGCACCGGGCGCTCTCCGGAGCCCTGGGCCTGACCGGCGTGGAGGTGACCATGGGCTGCCCGGAGGGCGGTGTTCAGCCTCCTCCCGGCTCGCGCGCTGTCCATGGCCAGTCCGCGCCGCTGGGCTTCAACCAGATCGTGTCCCGGTTGCGGTCTGCCGGCTGTGTGTTCGCCGAAGATGAGGCCCGGCTCCTCCTCGCTGGGCGCGCCGGCCCCGCGGAACTTTCACTCAGTGTCCAGCGGCGGGTGGAAGGCGTCCCCTTGGAGCACATCCTTGGATGGGCTGAGTTTGCCGGCGGCCGTGTTGTGGTTGAGCCCGGCGTTTTCGTGCCGCGGCGACGCACGGAACTTCTGGTCAGCGAGGCCCTGGATCTGCTGCTTGGCGAGGCCTTGGGGCTGCCGCCGGACGCCGCACTGCCGGCGCCTCCGGTAGTGGTGGATCTCTGTTGTGGATCCGGGGCCGTGGGAACGGCCATCCTGCGAAGCGCCCCGCACGTGGAACTGCATGCAGCGGATATCGAGCCTGCTGCCGTAAGGTGCTCCCGGCGGAACCTGGAGCCCCTGGGTGGCCAGGTTCATGCGGGTGACCTGTTCGCAGCCCTGCCGCGTGAACTGCGTGGCCGGATCCGGGTGCTCGTGGTCAATGCTCCCTACGTACCTACGGAGGCAATCCGAACCATGCCCCCCGAAGCGCGGTTGTACGAACCTGCGGCATCCCTCGATGGCGGTCCTGACGGACTGGACTTCCATAGGCGGGTTGCCACTGAGGGTGTTCACTGGCTGGCGCCCGACGGTCATCTGTTTATCGAGACCAGCGAGCAGCAGGCAGCCGGCACCTCCGCGATCCTGGCCGCCGCCGGGTTCGGCACACGGACAGTCCATTCGGAGGAAGTGGACGGCACCGTGGTCGTCGGGCGCGTGGCGGCAGGAACCCACTGACACCGTCCTCCCCCTCCCCAATATCCGGCCTGCCGCCTGGAGGATCGAGCCAACCAGGCCCAGCAGCCGTGGACCGCACGTAACGATCCTTCTAAACCGTCCGGAAACCCCAGTACGCCAGGCTGCGCCCTGCCAGGCTGCGTTCCCTATTCGTGTTGATGGGGTGGTGGTGGGGGTTTGAAGTAGTGGTTTTGTTGGGGTTTTTGGGTGGGGTCGAGGTGGGGTGGGGGGATGAAGGCGGATGTGCCGGTGGTGGTGGTGATGGTCCATTGTTCTTTGTGGATGAGGTGGTGGTGGTGGCTGCAGAGCAGGACGCCGTTGTTGGTGGTGGTGGGTCCGCCGTGGGACCAGTAGGTGATGTGGTGGGCTTCGCACCAGGGAGCGGGGATGGTGCAGTTGGGGAAGGCGCAGCCTTGGTCGCGGGCGGTGAGGGCGGTGCGTTGGGCGGGGGTGAAGAGGCGGGTTTTGCGGCCGAGGTCGAGGATTTCGCCGTTGGTGCCCAGGAGGGCGGGGATGATGTCGGCGTCGCAGGCGATTTTGCGCAGGGTGGCCGCGGCGACGGGGCCGGTGAACGCGAAGGTTCCTGTCCCTGCTTCCGCGCTGTGGTCTTTTCTTGCGGAGGTGGCGGCGTGGGTGGGGAAGAGGTCCCGGTAGTGGATGGTGGCGACGATTTGGGGTCGGTTGCCGCCGGTGGTGGGCAGGGTGTTGGTGGCGAGGGCGGTTTTGGCGGCGGTGATGAGGCCGTCAAGTTGTTTTTGGGCGCGGGTGCGCCGGTCCAGGTCAGGCAGGTCGGGCAGGGCTGCTGTTTCGGCTGTTCGCCTGCTGTGTTCGGTGCCGGTGCCGGGCGAGTCGCCGGTGCTGGTGGCTGGGGTGGTGGTGCGGGGGTTGGTGGCGGTGTTCATGACGGTGAGGAGGTGTTCGTATTGGTCGGTGGTGGCGAAGATTTCGAGGTGGTGCAGGCCGTGGCGGGGTTTGCGGATGAAGGCGCCTTGGGTGTTGCGGAGGGCTTCTTCGGTGGGTTCGGTGCCGTCGGCGTCGATGGTGTCGGTCCAGCGTTGGGCCAGGCGGGTGAGGAAGTCGGGGTCGGTGTTGGTGGCTGCGGTGGTGAGGTGCTCTTCGATCCGGTCCAGGGTCTCTGGGGTGGTGTGGTGTTGGAGCCGGTCCAGGGTGGCGGTGATGAGGGTCGCGGCGTGGGAGGACACGGCGGTGCCCTGAACCATCCGGGAAGGGTCGATGGAGTCCGTGCCGGGTGTAAGGGCGGCGGCAAGGTGGAGCCGGGGTGGTGTGAGTGGTTCGCCGGTCAGTGTGCTGCCGGACAGGGTGTGCTGTGCGAGGGTGAGTCGGCGGCGGGCTTCGCGGATGGGGATCCGAAGCCGGAGGCGGAGGAACTCTGCGGTGTTGCGGCACCCGTCATCGGCCGGTGAGGGCACGGCAGCGTGGGTGGTCCGGGCCGCGGCCTGGGTGATGGCCTGGGTACGGGTCCGCTCCACGGCACCGGCGGCCAGGAGCTGAAGATACTCCACGGTGCGGGCCAGTTCCTCGGCGTGGCCGGCGTAATCGGCCGCCTCGCTGTAGGTGGCGATGGCCAGCAGGCCGGGGGCGGCCAGGGCGGCGGTGGCGAGTTCTTCGGCAAGCGCCCCGAGGATGGCAGGGCCGGATCCCTCCCCGCCGGGGACGGCGCGAAGGCGGGCCGGACCCGTCCGCCGGCTGCCGGCGTCGTCCGCGTTCCCGCTGAACAGCCCGCCGTACAACACACCGAACGACTCATCCAGCTGCTCCCCAACTGCCTCCATGACCACACTCTGCCAGCCGCCACTGACAATGAAGAGACCCCACAACCCCTATGTGGAAAACGGGGAAACTGCGATGGGTGTGCCAGTTAAAAACCGCCGGCCGCCGCGTCCCCCAAGGATCGCGACGGCCGGCAAGGCGATTCAGTTGTAGCACAAAGGCTGGTCATTCCCATGTCATGCGGCGGGACCAGCGTCATGGATGACCGGTGAAGCGTCGATTAGGACTTCGTGGCGGTCCCATCGGAGGTACCAAAGTTGGTGGTCTCCGGGTGGGTGCTGTGGGCGGGGATGTGGTCCTCACCCAGGGCGTCGGCGGGGCCGGTACCCGTTGAAGGCCAAGCAGAAGTGCCTGCTGCAGCATGACCCGCAGAAGTGTCGCGGTGCATTGCAGAGCCGATCACTGTGCCTGCCCTGCGTGCGGCTTCCCCAAGCTGGTCGGCCACTTCAGGCGCTTTTTCCTTGATGGTTTCCGTCGCCACCGAGACTTTGTCCTGCACCGGCTTGCTGTCCCAGATGCCGGCCGCGCGGGCCTTCAGCTTGTCGTAGGCAGCACGGCCTGACCGCGATCCGAGGACGTAGCCCACGGCAACGCCTACACCCAAAAGAAGCTTGTTTTTCACGATGATCTCCTGCTCTGCGAGACGGTTGTCAGTCCCGGCTAGGGGCGTGACGCCAGTTGCCGGGGAAAATGAAAGCCGGCCCGGGGATGATGTCCCCAGGCCGGCTTCCTGGCGTGCCCGTGCAGTTATCCGCGGGCGCTGCGCTTGGTGACCATGCCGTAAATGGCAAGGACGATCAGCGAGCCGACGATCGCCAGCAGCCACGTCTGGATCGAGAAGAACTCCTGCAGTCCACTGCCGAAGATCATCCCGCCCAGCCAGCCACCGAGGAAAGCGCCGACGACGCCCAGCACCATGGTGATGATCCAGCCGCCACCCTGGCGTCCCGGGAGGATCGCCTTAGCGATCGCACCGGCAATAAGTCCGAGAATCAGAAATGCAATAAATCCCATTTGAAGCTCTCTTCCTAAGTAAAGGAGGCCTCCGGGTCCCGGAGGCACTTCATCCTTCTGGCTCAATAGTAATCATGCTTACTATCTTTTTGCCAACCCCGTTTCTGGAAAAAAGTGCAGTTCAGGACGGTTTTAGTGCCCCGTCGTGTCCGAGTCATTGCCTGCCCCTGGGCCCTCGTCCAGGGCCGCTAAATCAGCGAGATCCTGCGGGTCAAGGACGAAATCGAACACGTCCAGATTGTCGGCCATCCGGGTGGGGGAAGCCGTCTTGGGAATCGTTACCAATCCGTTTTGTACGTGCCACCGCAGGACCACTTGGCCAGGGGCTTTGCCATGCTTTTCCGCCAGCCGGGAGAGGATGGGAGCAGCCAATAAACCTGCCCCCGACCCGCCCAACGGACTGTAGGACTCTGTCACAATGCCATGCCGGTCATGGAATTCCCGCTCTGCGCGCCGCGTGATAGCCGGGCTCAGCTGGATCTGGTTCACCGCCGGCACAACGTCAGTCTCCGCCATCAGTCGTTCCAGGTGCGCCGGCTTGAAGTTGGACACGCCTATAGACCGGACCTTCCCCTCAGCCTGCAGGCGTTCGAACGTCTGCCACGTGGAAACGTACTGGTCCCTGCCGGGAAGCGGCCAGTGAATCAACAACAGGTCCACGTAATCCAGGCCCAGGCGCCCCAGTGACCCTTCCAGGCCGGCCACCGCGCGGTCGAGGCCCTGGAACTCGCCGTCGAGCTTGGTGGTGATGAAGAGCTCGCCGCGATCCACGCCGCAGGCCCGGATGCCGTTCCCGACGCCGCGCTCGTTGCCGTACTTCACGGCCGTGTCGATGTGCCGGTACCCGGCTTCAACAGCCTGCACGACGGCGGCGGCCGCCTGTTCGTCGTCCAGCGGCCAGGTGCCAAGCCCCAGCTGCGGAATCCTGTTGCCGTCATTGAGGTGGATGAGCGGTGCAAGTGTCATGCGACCAGTCTGCCCCCTGCGGGCCGTCCCGGCTCCCGGTGCCCGCGATTCGGGACGGCCCGCAGGTTACTGCCGGTGGAGCCTAGGCCGGTTCCTCCGCCAGTTTCCGCTTCAGGATCTTGCCGCTGGGCCCCAGCGGGAGTTCGGAAAGTATCCTGACCACGCGCGGGTACTTGTAGGCCGCGAGCCGGGCGCTGGCGAAGTCCATCAGCTCGGTCTCGGTGACTGTCGCCCCCGCGTCCAGGACGATGGCGGCCGCGATTTCCTGGCCGTGGACGTCGTGCGGGACGCCGTACACGGCCGCGCTGACCACGGCGGGATGGGTCAGCAGGACTTCCTCCACCTCCCGCGGGTACACGTTGTAGCCGTTCCGGATGATCATGTCCTTCTTGCGGTCCACGATGGTGAGGTAGCCGTCGTCGTCCTTGGTGCCAAGGTCGCCGCTGCGGAACCAGCCGTCCACCACGGCCTCGGCGGTGGCATCGGGCCGGTTGAGGTAGCCCTTCATCAGCAGGTGCCCCCGGATTACCAGCTCGCCGAGTTCCCCGTTGGGCAGCAGCTCGATCCGCTCGGTCACCTCGGGACGGGCGATCTCGATGTCGACGCCCCAAATGGGAATCCCGATGGTGCCCGGCCTCGGCTGCATGCCCACGTGGTTGAAGGCCGCCACCGGCGAAGTTTCCGTCAGGCCATACCCTTCATGGATTTCCACGCCGAAGACGTCGCGGAAGCGGTCCATCACGGCGAGCGGAAGGGATGCGCCGCCGGAGATGCCGTACCGCAGCGCGGTGGGCCGTTCCGCCACGGTCTTGGCAGCTTCCAGGAGCGCCACATACATGGTGGGCACGCCAAGGAAGATGTTGACGTTGTGCCGTGCCAGCAGCTTCAGGGCATCCGGGCCCGTGAACCGGGGCATCAGGACGATGGTGGCCCCGGCGCGCAGGCCCGTGTTCAGCACCACCGTCTGGCCGAAGGTGTGGAAGAGCGGCAGCCCGCCGAAGAGGGTGTCGCCCGGCCGGAAGTCCATCACGCTGGTCAGCAGGACCGACGTCTGCTCCACCAGGGCGAAGTGCGTCCCCAGCGCACCCTTCGGTTTGCCGGTAGTGCCGGACGTGTACAGGATGGTGGCCGTGTCCGATGGGCGGCAGGGTTCGTACGTCCGGATCGGCTCCGCGGCGGCCGCCTCCGCTTCCAGCCGTGGAAACCCGCCGTCGTCGGGCGCCATGACCGTCAGCACATCGACCCCGCTGGCCGAAGCGCCGGCAGCGCCCTCCGTGAGCAGGGGAGCGGCGCAGACGAGCAGCCGGGCGCCACTGTCCTGCAGGACGTATTCGATTTCGCGGGCCTTCAGCAGGGCGTGCACCGGGACGACGATGGCGCCGAGCGAGAGGATGGCGTAATACACCCGCGCGAAGTCCGGCACATTGGGGATCAGGACGGCGACGGCGTCTCCCGGACCAACGCCGCGGGCGCGCAGCGCACCGGCGTAGGCGCGGGTCTGGCGCCAGAGGTCGCCGTAGCTGACCTGGTCTTCACCGACGACCAGGGCGATGCTGCCGGGAGTCCTCTTGGCTGATTCAGCGAGGATCGCTGCGACGGAGATGGTGGCGAAGCCGTCGGCGGAGTTGGTGTTGGTCATGTCCTGCTTCTTCGTTGGGATGGTTACGCGGTGAGGATGAGGGCGTCGCCTTGGCCGCCGCCCCCGCAGAGGGCCACGACGCCGATGCCTCCGCCGCGGCGTTTCAGCGCCAGCGCCTGGTGCAGCACCAGGCGCGCGCCCGAGGCGCCCACGGGGTGGCCCAGCGCGATGGCGCCCCCTTCGGCGTTGACGGTTTCGGCGTCGATGCCGAGATCGTTGGCGGACTGGATGAGGACTGACGCGAAGGCCTCGTTGATTTCCACCAGGTCCAGCTCCTGGACGGTCAGCCCCTGGTCCTTGAGCGCGCGTTCGATGGCCTGCGCCGGCTGGGAGTGCAGGGAGCCGTCGGGGCCTGCGGTCTGGCCGTGGGCGCCGATCTCGGCAATCCACTCCAGGCCTGCTGCTTCCGCGGCTGCCTTGCTGGCAATGACCAGCGCCGCGGCGCCGTCGGAAAGGGGCGACGACGACCCTGCCGTGATGGTGGCCGTGTCCGCCTTGGAGAACGCCGGGCGTAGTTGGGCCAGGGATTCCGCTGTCGTGTCCGGACGGATGCCCTCGTCGTGTTCAAGCGTCACGGCGGGTCCCTTGCGCTGCGGGATGTCGATTGGTGCGATCTCCTCCGCCATGATCCCGGCCGCGCGGGCGGCTTCGGCGCGCTGGTGGGACCGGGCCGCCACGGCGTCCTGTTCTTCGCGCGTGATTCCGCGTTCGGCGTTGCCGGAATCGGTGGCCTCACCCATCAGCTTCCCGCTGACCGGGTCCTGCAGTCCGTCGTGGTTCAGGGAATCAAGCATGGTGGCATCGCCGATGACGACGCCGGCGCGCAGCCCGGGGACCAGGTGCGGTGCGTTGGTCATCGATTCCTGGCCGGCGGCCACGATGAAGTCGGCTTCCCCCGTGCGGATCATCCGGGCAGCGTCGATGACGGCGGTGAGTCCGGACAGGCAGAGCTTGTTGATGGTGATGGTGGGGACGTCCCAGCCGATTCCGGCGGCCAGGCTGGCTTGGCGTGCGGGGCCCTGGCCCGCTCCGGCCTGGATCACCTGGCCGACAATGACGGCCCCGATCTGCTCCGGCGCCACGCCCGTGCGTTCCAGTGCAGCGCGGATGGCATGGGCGCCCAGTTCGCTGGAGGAAAAGGGTGTGAGGCCGCCGCGGAACCTGCCGAACGGGGTGCGGGCGCCGCCCAGGATGACGGGGATGTTGGCGTTCTGGTTCAAGAACAGTCCTTTCGGGGGGGATGGCGGGTGGCGGAGCCGGGTGGTCAAGGCTCAGGCGAAGGCGGAGGTACCGGTGATGCCGCGGCCGATGATGAGCGCCTGCATGGTTTCGGTGCCTTCGTAGGTGTGGATGGCTTCAATGTCGGCAAGGTGCCTGGCAACCCGGTTTTCCAGCAGGATGCCGTTGCCGCCCAGCAGGTCACGGGCGTTGGAGGCGATGCCGCGCGCGGTCCGGGTGCAGGTGTACTTGACCAGCGATGCCTGCTCGGGCGTAAGCGTCCCGGCCTCATCCAGGCGCGTCATCTGCACCACCATCAGCTGCATGGTGGCCAGTTCGCTGAGCATCCGGGCCAGCCGTTCCTGGACGATCTGGGACGCGTCCAGCGGACGGCCGAACTGCTTGCGCTGCCTGGCGTACTGGACGGCCGTTTCGTAGCAGGCCGTGGCGTGGCCGACGGCGGACCAGGCAACGCCCAGGCGGGTCGCCAGCAGGACCCGGGCTGTGTCCTTGAAGGTACGTGCGCCCGGCAGGACGTTTTCTTCCGGGACGAAGACGTCCTCCAGGCGGATATGGGCCTGCCAGATGGCGCGAAGGGCAAGTTTGCCCTCGATCTTCCTGGCCGTGTAGCCGGGGGAGTCCTGTGGAACCAGGTAGCCGTGGACCTGGCCGTCGTCGCCCCGGGCCCAGACGACGCTGACGCCGCCCACGGAACCATTGCCGATCCATTTCTTTTCGCCGTTGAGCAGGAAGCCGCCCTCCGAGCGGGTGGCAGTGGTTTCCAGGGCCACCGAGTCGGAGCCATGGGTTGGTTCCGTGAGGGCGAACGCCGCGTATTCCGTGCCTTTGGCGATCGCGGGCAGCCAACGCTCCTGCTGTGCCGCGGATCCGCACTCGGCAACCGACCGAAGGGCCAGGCCGCCCTGGACCGCAATCATGGTGGCTACGGAACCGTCGCCCCGGCTGATTTCCATGTTCACCAAGCCGGCGGCCATGCTGCTCATGGGCGCGAAGCCCTCCACCGTGATGCCATCGCGGAGCAGGTCCAGTTCGCCCAGGCGGCGGAGGAGGTGCAGCGGGTATTCCCCACGCTCCCAGTAGCCGTCAATGACAGGGAGGACCTCATCCTGGACGAAGTTTCGGGCTCGGTCCCAGTACCTGCGGTCCTCGTCGCTGACGCCGGCCAGGATGGATGCGGGGTCCGTCCCGAGGGCTTCGGTCAGGACATACTCCGGCTCTACCGTTCCAGACGGGAAGCCGGCAGGGTCTCCGGTGCCGGCGGGCGCGAGGCTGGGTGACGACGTCGTCATGTATCTGCATCCTTTGAATCAGCGGCGGCGCTGGGGCCGGGGCCGTGTGGCGTGCCCCACACGGTTCAAGGATGCTATGAAACGCAGTTCCACGTCAAGAAACTGAGTACCACGGAGGTTGCAGCGAGCTAGGGAAGGGCGTCGAGGACGGCCTGGGCGATCGCTTCCCTGCCGGCCTGGCCCGGGAGAACGGTGACGACGACGGTCGGCGCGGGTTGTGCGGTGGCGGCGGGGCCAAGGAGTGCGGGCCGGAAGGTTTCTGCCAGGGTACGAAGTTCGGCCGCGAGGGCTGCGGCCCTTTTCCGGTCCCCATCCCCAGCATCCGCGGGGTCGGGCGAGGCGCGGAGCCATTGCCGGAGGAAGGCATTATGCACGGCTACCACGGCTGCGGCGAAGGCCACGGCCTTGTACCCGCTCCGCCCGTCCTGCGGCAGCCGCTCGTTCAGGTATTGCAGGAATGCCCGCTCGTACCGGTGCGACGTGACCAGTTCCCGGTCCCTGAGGGCCGGAACCGCCTGCAGGAGCCCATACCGGGCCCGGGACGTATCGCGGTTCCGAACATGGTGTTCGAAGACCAGCAGTGCCGCGTCCGCGACGGCGGCCAGGGGCTCGAGCCTGGATTCCGCGAGCCGGTCATTCACCTGGCGCAGGATCCGTTCGTGGTCGGCGAAGACCACGTCCTCCTTTGACCCGAAGCGTCGGAAGAACGTGCTGCGGCTCATGCCCGAGGCTTCGGCAAGTTCCTCAACGGACGTTGCATCGAAACCCTGGCCGGCCAGGAGCGCGATGGCGGCGGCGACAGGTTTGTCGACGGGCTGTTCGGAAGGGGGCAACGTCATGCGCCGAAATTAGCACAGCAGGCAGGCGCCGCCGGGCAGCCGCTGGATGCGGGAGGGCTCAGGGGTGCCGGCGGCGCAGGCTCAGGCGCCCCGCCGCGCCCAGCCGGTGAGCTTGTCCGAAAGCTGCATGAAGGCCTCGTTGACCTGCTGCAGCTCCGGGTGGCTGTCGTACCACTCAACAATCTCCCGTGCACCGTCCGCGAACGGGATCGTGGCCGTGTAGTCCGGGACCAGGGACTTGATCTTGGCGTTGTCGAAGACCACCGAATGGGACCGGTCGCCCAGGAGGTTGGAACCCAGTTCGGAGTCGTGGGCGGCGATGGTTTCGGACGCCACGTGGACCAGTTCGGGTTCCTTGGCGCCGGCCGCCCTCGCGAAGAGCCGGTAGATCTGGTTCCAGGGCAGGTATTCGTCGGAGGTGATGGTGTAGCTTTCACCGACTGCCTGCGGCCGGCCGAGCAGGCCCACGAACGCCTTGGCGAAGTCCCTGCTGTGCGTCAGCGTCCACAGGGAAGTACCGTCGCCGTGGACCATGACCGGCAGCCCGGCGCGCATCCGGTGAATGTCAGTCCAGCCGCCCACCATGGCGATCTTGGTGCGGTCGTAGGTGTGCGACGGACGCACCACCGTCAGCGGAAAGTCGTCCTCCCGGTAGGCCCTGAAGAGGAGCTCCTCGGACGCGATCTTGTCCCGGGAGTATTGCCAGAAGGGGTTCTTCAAAGGCGTGGATTCGAGGATCGGGAGCCTGGTGGGCGGCTTCTGGTATGCGGAGGCCGAACTGATGAACACGTACTGGCCCGTCCGCTCCCGGAACAACTCCATGCTGGTTTGCGCCTGGTCCGGAGTGTAGGAGATGAAGTCCGCCACGGCGTCGAACTCCCTCCCGCCCAGCACCTCCCGCACAGCCGCTGCGTCACGGACGTCCGCGTGCAGCACTTCCGCGCCTTCAGGGGCAGGCCTGCCTGACTGGCCGCGGTTCAAAATGGTCAGCCGGTGGCCCAGCGCGGCGGCGCGTTCTGCCGCCGCCGCGCTGATGACCCCGGTGCCGCCGATGAAGAGGATGCTCCTCGGCGCCACCGTCTCCGTGGCGGTTGGGCTCACCACGCGTAGTCTTCCGGTGCCGTACGGTGCCCGGGGAAGATGTCGTCCAACCGCTTGAGGGCGTCGGCGTCAAGGGTGACATCCAGTGCGCGGATGGCGGCGTCCAACTGTTCCTGCGTGCGTGGGCCCACGATCGGCGCCGTCACCGCGGGTTGGTGCAGGAGCCACGCCAGGGCCACGTCGCCGGGTTCGTGGCCCAGTTCGTCCGCGAAGTCCTCGTACTCGCGGATCTGGCCCTCATGCTTCTTCAGCGTTTCCGCGGCCCGTCCTTCGGTGCGGCGGACGCCCTGGCGTTCCTTTTTCAGTACCCCGCCCAGCAGTCCGCCCTGCAGCGGCGACCAGGGAATGAGGCCCAGCCCGTACTGCTGTGCCGCCGGGATGACTTCCAGTTCCACCTGGCGCATGAACAGGTTGTAGATGGACTGCTCGCTGACCAGGCCGGTGTAGTTACGTCGGCGCGCTGCTTCCTGGGCCTGGGCGATGTGCCAGCCGGCGAAGTTGCTGCTGCCCGAGTACAGGATCTTGCCCTGCTGCACTGCCACCTCGATGGCTTGCCAGATCTCATCCCACGGGGTGTCGCGGTCAATGTGGTGGAACTGGTAGACATCGATGTAGTCGGTCTGCAGGCGCTTGAGGCTGGCATCGAGGGCGCGGCGGATGTTCAGCGCCGAGAGCTTCGACTCGTTGGGGCGGTCCGTCATGGTGCCGTAGAGCTTGGTGGCCAGGACGGTGTGCTCCCGGCGCTCGCCGCCCTTGGCGAACCACCGCCCGATGATTTCTTCGGTCCAGCCGCGGTGGTCGGCTCCGCCGTAGACGTTGGCGGTGTCGAAGAAGTTGATGCCGGCTTCATGGGCCGAGTCCATGATGCTGTGGGCGTCCGCTTCCTCGGTCTGCGGCCCGAAGTTCATGGTGCCCAGGCAGAGGCGGGAGACTTTCAGGCCGGAGCGGCCCAGATGGGTGTACTGCATGGAGAATCCTTTCAACGGGTAAGCATGCCAAGCCGGTGGTTGGGCAGGCTGGAACCTACATCTGGGTGAAGGAGGCGACGGCGGGATCGGAGCCAATGCGCGCGCCGGTCTCCAGTGCGGTGATGGCGGAGATTTCGTCCGCGGACAGCTTCAGGGACGAAGCCGCGAAGTTTTCCCGGATGCGGGCAGGGTTCGCGGACTTGGGAATGACGATGTTGCCGCTGGCCAGGTGCCAGGCGAGCACCACCTGGGCGGTGGTGGCATCGTGGGCGGCGGCGATCGCGGTGACGGCGTTTCCATTGAGGTCCCCGCCCTGCCCCAGGGGGCTGTACGCCTCGACGGCGATTCCCAAATCGCGGCATTTGGCGGCAAGGTCTGCCTGCTGGTAGCTGGGGTGCAGCTCGAATTGGTTGACGGCCGGCACGGTTTCGGTGGATTGCAGCAGGGTGTCCAGGTGGTCGGAGAGGAAGTTGGAGACTCCGATGGCGCGGATTTCCTTGTTCTCGTAAAGCCGTTCCATCTCCTTCCATGCCTGGACGAAGAGGCCCTGCGACGGAACCGGCCAGTGGATGAGGTAGAGGTCGATGAAGTCCAGGCCCAGTGCCTTGCGGCTGTTCTGGAATGCCTCCTGCGCCCTGCCCTGTTCGCCGTTGCGCAACTTGGTGGTGACGAAGATGTCCTCGCGTGCGATGCCTGTGGCGGCGAGGGCTGCCCCGACTCCTGCTTCGTTCCGGTAGGCGGCTGCGGTATCGATGTGGCGGTAGCCCGCTTCCAGGGCGTCCTCCACGGTCCGCTGGGTATCTTCCGGCGGGACCTGGAAAACACCGAAGCCAAGCTGGGGGATGGTGACGCCGTTGTTGAGTGTCAGCTCTGACATGGGAGTGCTCCTTTTGGAAGGTGGTGCCGGAGTTTGCTGCCGGCTGCCCCGCGGAAGAGAAATCGGTTTCCACTGGCTCATTCCTGAGCCTATGCATTTCGGTCCAGCAAGTCAGCAGGCAAGGCTGTTCCTGTTTTTCCTAGGACTGCCAGTCCTACCTTCGTGGTAGAGCGCGCCGTCCCACGCAGGCACAATGGTCTGCATGGGTCAAAGCGCCGAGTTCGGAAAATTCCTCAAAGCCATGCGGTCCCGGCTGAGCCCGGATGTCGCCGGGACGGGACCCACCACAGGGGCACGCAGGGTTCCGGGCCTGCGGCGGGAGGAAGTGGCGCGGCTTGCCGGCGTCAGCACCGACTACTACGTCCGGCTGGAGCAAGGCCGGAACATCCACCCGTCCCGCACGGTCCTGGACGCCGTAGCCAGGGCCCTCCGGCTGGACAGCAGCGAGCACGCGCACATGCTGGACCTGCTCGAGAACTGCGCCGGTGCTCCCCGCGAGCCCGGTGCCAACGCTGCCCAGGGTGTCCGGCCCGCGCTGCGCCAGCTCCTGGACGCGGTGGGGGAGGTTCCCGCCATGGTGCTGGGCCGCCGGAATGATGTCCTGGCCGGCAACCGGATGGCCTTCCTCCTGTTCACCGACTTCCCTTCGTTGCCCCCCGCAGAGCGCAACCTGACCCGCTGGACCATCCTGGACCCCGCGGCGCGGGAGCTCTTCAGGGACTGGAAGACGGTTGCCGCCGAAGCGGCAGGATCCCTGCGGCTGGACGTGGGCCGGCACCCCAATGATCCCCAGGCCAGCCACCTGGTGGGCGAACTGGCTGTCCACAGCGAACACTTCCGCAAGTGGTGGGCGGGGCACCGTGTGGCCACTCGGGCTGCCGGGACCATCCGGCTGCATCATCCGTCCGTGGGGGACCTGGAACTGAACTTTGAAAACCTGGTCTTGCCGGAGGATCCCGACCAGACGCTGAGGGTGTATTCCGCCCGACCGGGGTCGCCGTCGTCGGACGCGCTGGCCCTGCTGGGAAGCCTCGGCGCCGGGCCGGACCTGGACCCGGAACGGGACGCCGCTGCCGCCACCCAGGCCGAAGCCGCGGGCTGAGCGGTCCGTCCTGGCGGGACCCGGGTGTGGGCCACTGTACATTCGTCCATCGAAGTGGGTTGATTCTGGCCAGCCGCCCATTGGTGGGCGGCCGGCCTTTTCCTAGGGTGGGAGTACATGCTTACCCACGCCCATTTTTCGACACCCAGGATGGTCTCAACGATGAAACGCATCGCCCTGCTGAAGGAACGCCAGGCATCCGCCGGCGCCGCGTCCACCGCTACCGGTTCGCACTGCCCGGCTTCGGGTCTTTGGAGCCCGGACCTGGACCCACACACCGTCCTGTCCTTCTTCGAAGGCCATGTCTTTCCGGCGTTCGACGGCGTGCCCACCGTATGGCGGCGGCGCAGCCCGGGCACCGCGAACTAGGGGCGCCTAAAACAGGACTGACCCGCAGCCGGCGCTGGAAAGGTGCCGGCTGCGGGTCAGTTTGCGTGGCCTAGTGTTCTTCCAGCCGGAAACCGATCTTGATGGTCACCTGCCAGTCCGCGATCTTCCCGTCCTCAAGGTGGCCGCGGACCTCCTTCACCTCGAACCAGTCGAGGTTCCGCAGGGTCTTGGAGGCTTGGGCAATCCCGTTGCGGACGGCGTCGTCCACTCCCTGGGTAGAGGTGCCAACAATTTCAGAAATGCTGTACGTGTGGTTGGACAACTTCGCTCCTCGTGATCGTCGATGCTCCCGGTTGCGGGCCGTCCCTGAAGCCTAGTGGGCCTGCGGGAGCGTTGAACAGGGTCCCATGGCAACGGGAACCGCGGGCACGGCGGCTACTTGGCGTCCAGGACCAGCTGCTTCAGGTCATCGAGCGTCTGCTGCATGTGCGCATCCATGGCCTGGCGTGAGCGGGCGGCATCGCGGGACTCCAGCGCTTCGGCGATGTTCTGGTGGTGGCCGATTGCGTGCTCCTGGATTGCCGGAACGGCGGAGGTCTCGGCCCTGCGCTTTTCCAGGACGCGGTGCAGCGGCTCGAAGAGGACAGAGACGAACACGTTGCCGGAGGCGCGCAGGATGACGTCGTGGAAGGCGAGGTCGGCTTCCACGAAGGCTGCGACGTCGTTAATGCCATGGGCGGCTTTCATCGCCGCAATGTAGTTGAAGAGGGACGTGATGTCCTCCTCGGCAATCCGTCCGGCTGCCAGTTCGCAGGCGCCCGTTTCGAGCATCCTGCGCAGCTCGATGAGCTGGATGGAGGCATCGGCGTCGTTCTTGCCCTCCGACGCGGCCCGGAGTACGGCTTCCAGCGAGGCCCAGCGGCTCAAGGGATTGACGAAGGTACCCCTGCCCCGCTCCACGCTGAGGATGCGCTGGGCCTGCAGTGTCTTCATGGCCTCGCGCACGGTCATGCGGCTGACTTCGTGGCGGGCGCTCAGCTCATGCTCGCCGGGAACGACGGAACCGGGCGGAAACTCGCCTTCGATGATGCGGTCCAGCAGCTCATCGGCCACCACGCCCACCAGCGACTTCCTTGCCATGTTCCCCCCGATCACTCTGCCCGGCCGACTCCTGGCGGATATGTCAGACAAGTGTACTTGCGCGTCCGTATACCGTGTGCCACACTAATTTTCGAATGCAAGATGTCTGACATCTTACAGTTTTCTTTACATCAGGATCCGCGAGCCCGGATCGCTACACAACGGAGTGCACTGTGACGCATGAAGCAGACGTTCTGGCCGCCTATCCGGCAGACCACGAGATTCCCGCCAGGCTGGTTGCTGCCACGCTGGCCGCTTCCAACGCGGACGTTCCCCGCGTCCTGGTAGTGCTCGACGACGACCCCACCGGCACGCAGTCCGTGGCTGACCTGCCCGTGCTCACCCGTTGGGACGTGGAAGATTTCACCTGGGCCTTCGGCCAGGGCAAGCCCGCCGTGTATGTCCTGACCAACACCCGCAGCCTCGACCCGGCCGAGGCTGCAGCCCGCAACGAGGAAGTGGTCCGCAACGCGCTTGAAGCGGCAGGTTCGGCGGAGTCTGCCGGTTCCAGTCTTCGGCTGGGATTCGTCAGCCGGAGCGATTCCACCCTCCGCGGCCACTTCCCCCTGGAACCGGACGTCATCGCAGCCACGGTTGCCGAAGTCAGCGGCGAAAAGACCGACGGCGTCGTCCTGGTCCCCGCCTTCCCCGACGCCGGCCGGCTCACCATTGGCGGCGTCCATTACATGCGCGGCACCGGTGACGCGGCGGGAACCCTGGTCCCCGTCTCCGAGACCGAGTTCGCCAAGGACGCCTCCTTCGGCTTCAGTACGTCCGTCATGGCGGACTACATCGCAGAGAAGTCACAGGGCCGGTTCCCGGCAGACTCCGTGATCGTCCTGGACCTGAACATCATCCGTGCAGGTGCCTCCGCGCAGGACCCGGCCATCTCCGCCAAGGCGATCGCCGATGCCATCGAGCCGGCCACCGATTCCACCCCCATCGTCGCGGACATCGTCACCGAGAACGACTTCCGCGCGCTGGCCCTGGGCCTGGAAGAAGCCGAGCGCCGCGGGAAGAAGCTCCTGTACCGCGTTGGCCCGCCGTTCGTCCGCGGCCGCATCGGCCAGGAAGTACGCACCGCACTCACGGCCGGGGAGGCCTACGCCGGCAACACCCCGTCCGGGGCCGGCGGCCTGATCGTGGTGGGCTCGCACGTCGGCGTCACCACGCGCCAGCTCAACGTCCTCACCGCGGAGCACGGCTCCGCGCGGATCATTGAGATCGACGTCGAGAAGCTCCTCGGTGCCGAACCGGACGCTAAAGCCCACCTGGACCAGACCGTGGACGCCGTCGTCGAGGCCCTCCACGCCGGGGACGTCATCGTCCACACCAGCCGCCTGCTGATCAAGACCGACGACCCCGCCGAAAGCCTGCGGATCGCCCGTACGGTGTCCGCCGCCGTCGTCGCCGTGGTCAACCGGACCCTGAAGACCTTCCCGCCGCGGTTCGTCATCGCCAAGGGCGGCATCACGTCCTCGGACGTCGCAGCCCACGGACTGGAAATCCGCCACGCGATCGTCCGCGGACCCATGCTCCCCGGCATCGTCAGCCTCTGGGAGCCCGTGGACGGTCCCGCCAAGGGCATCCCGTACATCGTCTTCGCCGGCAACGTGGGCGACGACCATTCCCTGGCCCAGGTCACCCGCAAGCTCAGCAACAAGTTCTAGTCCCCACCGGCTCCCAACCCTCGCAGGCTCGGGCCGGGGCCCTCGCCGGCGTGGGCCCAGCAAATTTCAAGGAGAACACCATGACCAGCAACTACACCGTCACCGTCCTGGGCCTCGGGGCCATGGGCCTGCCCATGGCCACCCGCCTGGCTTCCCAGCTGACCGTCCACGGCTTCGACATCGCCGAGCCCCGCCTGGAGCTGGCCCGGGAAGCCGGGATTGCCACCTTCACCACGGCCCGGGAAGCCGCCAAGGGTGCTGACGCCGTCCTCCTGGCAGTCCGCAACGGCGAGCAGCTCAACGACGTCCTCTTCGGCGAGAACGGCGTGGCCTCCGTGCTGGAGCCCGGCGCCGTGGTGATCCTTGGCAGCACGGTGGGCACCGACGCCATCCCCGCCACCGTGGCCAGGCTGGCCGAATACGGCGTGGACCTGGTGGATGCCCCGCTCTCCGGCGGTCCCAAGCGCGCCGGTGAAGGCGACCTGCTGATCGTCGTGGGTGCTTCCCCCGAAGCCCGCGAAAAGGCCGCCCCCGCCCTGGACCTGCTCGCCTCCACGCTTACCGTGGTGGGCGACAACCCCGGCGACGGCCAAGCGCTGAAGACGGTCAACCAGCTCCTGTGCGGCGTCCACATTGCCGCCGCTGCCGAGGCCCTGGCCCTTGCCGACGCCCTGGGGCTGGACCAGGCCAAGACCCTCGCCGCCCTGGAAGCAGGCGCGGCAGGTTCCTTCATGCTCTCCAACCGCGGCCCGCGCATCCTCGAGGCCTACGACGAGGAAGGCGCCGAGGTGCTGTCCCGCCTGGACATCTTCGTCAAGGACATGGGCATCGTGGGCAAGGCCACCCGCGCCGCAGGCCTGGCGGCCCCCGTTGCCGCCGCCGCCGAACAGCTCTACCTGCTGGGCCAGGCCCAGGGCCTCGCCGCCGCCGATGACTCCGCCGTCATCAAGGTGGTCGCGCCGGCAAAGCGCACCAAGTAGCCCAGCGCACCTGATAAGCCACCCTCCTGCCCTTGCGGCAAAAGGTACGACGACGACGGCGGTCCCCCCTCCGCCGTCGTCGTACCTCCCAGCGTTGCCGGCGCAGTCCCGCAACGTTTATCCCCACCCCACCATTCCCTGATGCCGCCCTGCCCCGGGACCGGCACGTCAAAGGAGACATCCCCCTGTGAACCACCTGATGAACCCGCTGCTGCAGCGGGCGGCCGATGCCCCGGCCATCAAGCCCGCCGTTGAGCTGGGCACCCCGGTACTGCTCACCATCGCAGCGGTGGGCATCGCCATCCTGCTGGTGATGATCATCCGCTTCAAGATCCAGGCCTTCGTGGCCCTGCTGACCGTCAGCATCCTGGTGGCCGTCGCCGCCACCATCCCGCTGCAGGACATCTTCACGGTGGTCTCCAGCGGTGTGGGCAGCACCATGGGCAAGGTCGCCATCCTGATTGCGCTCGGCGCAGTACTGGGCCGCATGATCGAGGTGTCCGGCGGCGTCCAGTCCCTCGCCGACCATTTCACCCGCAAGCTCGGTGCCCGCCGCGTGGCCGTGGCACTGACCGCCGTCGGCTTCCTGGTGGCCATTCCCGTCTTCTTCGAGGTGGGCATCATCGTGCTGGTGCCCATCGTGTACGCCTTCGCCAAGATCGCCAAAGTGCACCCGGTCAAGTTTGGGCTGCCCATGGCCGGCATCATGCTCTCCATCCACGTGGCTGTCCCGCCGCACCCGGGAATCGTTGCCGGCGCGGGCGTCCTCGGCGCCGACATCGGACTGATCGCGCTGATCTCGCTCCTGATCTGCGTGCCGCTGGGCTTCCTGTCCTACTGGGTGGCTTCCATCATGAACCGCAAGGACTACGAACTGCTGCCCGCGGTGAAGACCCAGGTTGAAGAGTTCGGTTCCAAGTCACTGGTCAAGGTAGGCCACGACGGTCCCGGCGCCGCCGCCGTCGCACCGCCGCGCCCCGGCCTGATTATCTTCCTGATCGCAGCGCCCATCGTGCAGATCCTGCTTGGCACCGTGGGCACGCTCGTCATCCCCAAGTCCGATCCGCTGTACGGCCTCGCTTCCTTCATCGGCAACCCCTTCCTGGCCCTGCTGGTGGCCGTGGCGCTGTCCTTCTTCCTGCTGGCTGTCCGCCGCGGCTGGTCCTTCAAGGAAACCGGCGAAATCTTCGAGGGCTCCCTGCCTCCCATCGCCTCGATCCTGATGGTGGTGGCCGCCGGCGGCGTGTTCGGCAACGTCCTGCAGGTTTCCGGCATCGGCGGCGCCCTCTCCAAGACCCTGGACACCCTCGGTGTGCCGCTGCTGCTCCTGGGCTTCATCATCTCGCTGGCCCTTCGCGCTGCCCAGGGTTCAGCCACCGTGGCCATCGTGACCACCACCGGCCTGCTGTCCGCTGCGGTCAGCGGCGGCGGCTACAGCCCGGCCCAGATCGCCGTGATCGTCATCGCCATCGGTTTCGGTGCCCTTGGCCTGTCCCATGTGACGGACGCCGGCTTCTGGGTTGTCGTCCGGTACTACGGCCTGACGGTGTCCGACGGCCTCAAGACCTGGACCGTCCTGACCACCATCCTGGGCGTGGCCGGCTTCGCGCTGACCTTCGTGGCCTGGATCCTGGTGGGAGGCCTGGGCGCCTGATGCATACCCGACTGGACTACTTGGTCACCTCCGCCCTCCAGAAGGGCTCCGCCGTGCCGGCCTTCACCTGCTACGACTTCACCACCGCGCTGGCAGTGGTGGCGGCCGCCGAGGAATCCGGCCGGGGCGTGATCCTGCTGGTGGCCCCCAAGACCGCCGCCACCCCCAACGGACTCCGCCTTATTGCCGCCCTCCGGGGCCTGGCGGATTCTGCCGACGTGCCGGTCGCCTTGCAGCTGGACCACGCTTCAGACCTAAAAGTCATGGCCGAAGCCGTCGCGGCAGGGGCGGACTCCGTCCTCGCCGACGGTTCGTCCCTCCCGTATGAGGACAACATTGCGCTGGTCCGGGCGGCCCGGGCCCTCCTCGGCGCAGACGTGGTGCTCGAGGCGGAGCTGGGCGGCCTGGCAGGGGACGAGGACCGTGCTTTCCAGCCCGGCCAGTCCGGCGTCGACGTGGCGGGCCTGACCGACTCCGCGCAGGTGGAGGACTTCGTGTCCCGCACCGGCGCGGAACTGCTGGCCGTCGCCGTGGGCAACGTCCACGGCAAGTACAAGGGCGAGCCCAGGCTGCGCTGGGACGTGCTGCAGGACATCGCGGCGCGGATCCACATCCCGCTGGTGCTGCACGGCGCCTCCGGCATCCCGGCCGAAGAACTGGTCAAAGCCGCGGCCATGAACGTGGGCAAGGTCAACTTCAACACCGAACTGCGGACCGGCGTGCTGGCCACCCTCCAGGACCAGCTTCCCGCCCACCGAGCCGACGGTGAAAACCTCCAGGGCCTGCTGGCGCTGTGGAACCAGTCGGCGAAGGGGTTTGCCGGCACCACGCTGGCCACGCTGGCGCGATAGGACAGCCGCGGTGAGGGGGGAGGCTAGGATCGAGCCATGATCCTGGCCTCCCTTCTTTTTGCCTTCCTCGCCGGCGCGCTGCACGTCTTCATCTTCACCATGGAGTCCCTCACCTGGACCCGGCCCGCCACGTGGAAACGGTTCGGGGTCGCCTCCCAGCCGGACGCCGAAACCACCAAGTCCCTGGCGTACAACCAGGGCTTCTACAACCTGTTCCTCGCCATTGGGGCCTTGATCGGCGTGGGCCTTGTGGCTTTCGCCGGTGCCGGATCGGCGCAGGCCGTGGCAGGCTGGACCCTCATCTTCAGCTGCTGCGGCTCCATGCTGCTGGCGGCCGCCGTCCTGGCGCTCACCGGACGCAAGTACCTCCGCGCGGCCGCAACCCAGGGCACCACGCCGCTGCTCGCCGTCGTACTCGGACTGCTGGCAGTGCTGCAATAGCGGCAGAAGGGACGGAAGTCCTCAAACCGGGCAGGTAACGGGGGCACAATAGAGCCGTGGGCAGCGTCGCATCGTTGCAGGTCCCATGCGCAGCACCGTAGGGCGGGGGACAGGAACCGGGGCGGACACGGCGGACCGTGATCCGGCGATCGACCTTGTCCGCTTCGTCTGCCTGGCATTGGTGGTGGTGGGGCATTCCATGATGGTCAGTCCGGTCCTCCACCCGGACGGGACCGTGACAACGGAGAACACCCTTGGCGACCAGGACTGGTTTGTCCCGGTCATCTGGATCTTCATGGTGATGCCCCTGTTCTTCGTTACCGGGGTGTGACCGGGCTGCAGTCCTGGCGCCGGCTTAAGGCGCGGGGCGGCACGGCGGCCCAGTTCCTCCGTGCGCGGCTCCTGCGCCTGGTCCGTCCGGCCACTGCGCTGCTCGCGGCGATGGTCCTGGGACTGTCGTTGGCCCGTGCCCTCGGGGTGGACCAGCAGGTAGTCCAGCTCATGGCCACCGGCGCGGGCATGCCGCTGTGGTTTCTGGCGGCCTACCTCGCGGCGCAGTTGAACATTCCGGTCCTGGCGGCGCTCCATGCGCGTTCCCCCTGGCTGGCGCTCGGCCTGCTCCTCGGCCTCGTGGTTGCCGTGGATTGCCTCCGGGAGGCGCTGCCGAACCTTGCCTACGCGAACCTGGTGTTCGTCTGGTGCGCAGTGCAGCAACTGGGCTTCCTGGCGGCCGACGGCTGGACGGCCCGGCTTTCCCGTTCCGGCCTGCTGGCCATCGCGCTGGCAGCAAACCTTGCGTTGGGCTTAGTGACGGGGCTGGGGCTGTATACCGGCAACATGCTGGTGAACCTCAATCTACCCAACCTCACCCTGGTCCTTCTGGGCGTTTCCCAGCTGGCCGTGATGGAACTGGCACGGCCTGTCCTGGCGGCGCTCGCCAAGGTCCGCTGGATTGGCCGCCTCGTGGCCATGGCGGGCCGCCGGTCCCTGACGGTGTACTTGTGGCACCTGCCGTTGCTGGGCGCAATGTCGGGACTGCTGCTCCTGGTGCCGTTTCCCAAGCCCGGCGCCGGCACCGCCGCATGGTGGTGGTCACGGCCCCTGGTGGTGCTGGCGCTGGTCATCCTGCTCCTGCCGGTGGCCGCAGCCTTCGGACGCCTGGAGGACCGGACGACGCCGGCCGCCACCATCCGCTGCCGGCCCGCCATGGCGGGGGCCGCCGTCGTGGTGGTCTTCATCCCGGTGGCCGATGCCGCACTCAGCGGACTGTCGCTGGGACTGCTGGCAGCCGGAACAGTGTGTTTCTCGGTGGCCCTCCTGTTGCTGCGGGGTTCACCGCTGGGCCGCCGGCAGGCATTCCGGCGCCGCCATGGCCGATGGACCATTGCCAGCGGACTGAAGTAGTGCCAGTGTCGAACCATGACCGAGTACACCACGTCCGCGGAGGACAAGTTCACCGCCAACGTCTCGCTGAGGCGCAACGACGAGCAGCATTGGTACGAGCTCCTGGTGGACGGACAGCTCGCGGTGCAGGCCTTCTTCCACGACCTTCCCGGGCACATCGACTTCACCCACACCGAAACCGGCCGGGATTTTGAGGGCCAGGGGCTGGGAAAGGTCCTGGCGCATTTTGCCCTGGATGACGTGGTGGCCACGGGCAAGCGGATCATCCCGCACTGCCCGTTTATTTCCAGCTACCTTCGCAAGCACGAAGGCTACGAGCAGTTTGTCGACTGGCCGGAGGGATGACACCAGGACGCCGGCATGAGTGCCGGCGGTGGTCAGCTGGCCAGGGCCTGGTCGCTGACTGCCGCTACGGCTCCCGGATCGTCGATGGTGAAGCCGCACGCGCAACGGTAGGTGACGATGCTCTCCGGCACGGAGCCGGGACGCAGGGCAACGACGGTGTTGCCGTCCACGTAGACGGGCTGCCGGACCGGAAGTTCGTCCGGATCGACGCGCTGCATCGGCGTACGGCAGTGCATGCGCGAGTTCAAGGTCATCAGCAGGCCGGCGTCCACGGGTACGGTGGTGGACAAGGCCGGGCCAGCTGTTTGGGTGCCTTCCCCGGACGCCGTCAGCTGGTGTTCCATTGCGGTGGTCATTATGTTCTTCCTTGGGCTTCTTCACGGAACCGCCGGCGGTGGCAGTCCCGCCGCGAACTGCTTGCGGAGGTTCATCTGTCACCATAAGCAAAGCATGCTTATTATTTGGTGCACAAGTCAGGGCCTCATCTCCGGTTCCAGCCCCGCCGGCGCTGCCAGGTCCAGGCGTGCCAGAACAGCAGGGCAATCAAGACGGCAATCCCGCCGGAAATCCCCTGCGGGGCAAAGGCGAACACGAGATAGTCGAACGTGGCCCGGTCTCCCATGGACACGGACATGGGGTTGTTCAGCAGCGCCGACGCTCCGCCGGCAATCATTGCGGCGCACAGCAGCCACAGCGCCACGATGAACGGGTTGGGCGCCGGCCATGACCTTGGCGTCCCTGCCGGCTCAGCACCGTCTGCTTCAGGCGCTACGGGTTGTCCGTGTGTGTCCACTTCGCGGAATCCGAGCGCCCCGGAGTGTTGCTGTTCCATGTTTCCCCCTCACGGCAGCAGCCCGGCCGGCTGCCGGCGGTACCAGCCTAGCGGCCCACAACATGCTCCCGCTGGCTAGGCTTGCAGCATGACGCCAACCAGCACCCGAACCACAGCACTCGTCACCGGCGCCAGCGCCGGCCTGGGCCACGAATTCGCAAAGCAACTCGCCGCGCAGGGGCATGACGTGGTGCTGGTGGCGCGCAACGCCTCCCGGCTGGCGGCAACGGCGGAGGAATTCCAGCGCCGCTATGGCATCTCAGCTGAGGTGCTCGCCGCGGACCTGACGAAGGATGACGACGTCGCCGCCGTCGTCGAACGCCTGAAGGACCCTGCGCGGCCGGTGGGGATCCTGGTGAACAACGCCGGGATCGGCCTGCTGAACAACTTCGAGGACAACCACCCGGCGGAGGAGGCGAGCCACCTCAAGCTGCACGCGGAAACGTCCATGGTACTTACCCACGCGGCCCTCAAGGGCATGCTGGAACGCGGGGACGGCAGGATCATCAATGTGGCCAGCGTGGCGGCATTCCTGCCGCGCGGCACCTACTCGGCTGCGAAGGCGTGGCTGGTGAGTTTCAGCCGGTGGGCAAACCTGGCCTACTGCAAGCGCGGCGTCAAGGTCACCGCTGTCTGCCCTGGGTTCACCCACACCGAATTCCACGACCGGATGGGGATGGACAAATCGGTGGCCCCGTCCTGGACGTGGCTGCGGGCGGAGCGGGTGGTCCGGGAAGGCCTGGCGGACAACGAACGCGGCAAGGCGGTGTCCATCCCGTCCAAGCGCTACAAAGTGGTGGCTGCGGTGGCCAAGGTGGCTCCGGCGCGGCTAATGGCCGGGCCGGCGCGGAAGCCGAAGTAGGGCGGAGGTCCTGCCTCGAAGCCGGGGAATCCCCTTCTGCGGCCTCGAACCGGACCTGCGGACGGCCACCACCACCAGGATCCCCAGCAGCGCGCCCACCAGCGTCTCCACGGCCCGCTCAAGGATCAGGACCCTCGGTTCAATGGGGGAGGCCAGCTGGGTCATCAGCAGGATGACAGGGGTGAACCAGACCATGGCCAGGCCGTAGTGCCGGGTCATGAACAGTTCAGTGGCGAACTGGAAGAGGATCACCAGCAGGGCCAGCACCACACCCCGGTGCACCGGCTCCTGCAGGGCCGGGTACAGCGCGGACAGGGTCCACGGCCCGGGAATGAGGACGACGGCGGTGACGCCCAGCCCAATGAACGTCCCCACGATGCGGTGGACACCCCGCCGGACGCTGCTGGGGAGGTCTGCACCGGCGAGCGGTACGGCGGCTGCGGCCATGGCCCAGTGCGGGTGGCCGCTGCCGCTGATGACGCCCACCGTCCCGGCAGCACCCACCGCCAGGACGTACCGGGCGGCGTGCACCGACAACTCCCGGCGCCCCGCCGCCGAACGGCGCGGAACGCTCCGGGTGGCCCCTGGCTCCCAGGACCGCCGCCGCACCCAGCCGCTGAATCCAACCAGGATGGAAAACACCGACGATCCCGCTGCGATAAGCAGGGCGGCGTACCAGGGGACCGCGGTGGGAACGGAAGCGCAGGCACCCAGGGCGAGGATCCCGAAGAAGGGCCCGTTAGGTTTCAGCCGCACCCTGTCCGCGTAGACCGAGCCTACGCCGGCCAGTGTGGCTTCTACGGCCACCAGCCACCAGGAATGGATGTGGTTGATGGACAGGGTTACGCCCACGGCCACGCCGGTGAGCAGTACCAGGGCACCTTGGCCCTGGTGGCGGAGCCGCAGCTGGTGCGGTTCCTGCCGGCCGTACATGCCGGTCAGCGCGCCGAAGACGGCGTAGATGATGAGGTCCGCGCGGCCCAGGGCCAGCAGGAGCAACGAGGGGACAGCCACGCTGATGGCCACGCGGAGGGCGGCAAGGTGGTCTCCGTTGGCGGGTTCGAGCCGGTGCAGTGCGCGCACCTGCTCCTTGACGCGCTTCATGGTCGACCTGTCCTGTTTTGGTGGGGGCACAGCAGCCCGGGGGCCCTTGTGAAAGTACCACCGCGCCGCGGGCACCGTCATATGCGGTCAGTCATAAGGGGACATCAGGCGGGCACGCAAAGGCCCGTCCCGCGTGGTTCCCCAAGGAACCACGCGGGACGGGCCTGTGAGCGTGGGCTACAAGAATGCCCGGCCGGCCGGCGGGACTACGCCCTGGCCGGGACCCCGCGGTGGGAGTGAGGGTCGGTGCCGTCATGGGTGTCGAACGGCAGCTCGTCCAGGTTGATCAGCGGGTTCTCGTCCTGGGTGGCCACCAGTTCCTTCGCCTCGGCCTGGGTGTCGACGCTGGGCATCGATCCCGGGAGCGGGCGGTTGGCGGATTCCTTCAGGAAGTAGATGGCGATGGCACCGGCCAGGGACGTGGCCATCAGGTAGTATGCGGGCATCATGTCGTTGCCGGTGGCGCCGATCAGCGCGGCCACGATGAACGGGGTAGTGCCGCCGAAGATGGCTACCGCGAAGTTGTAGGCGATGCCCATGGCACCGTACCGGCTGGACGTGGGGAACTGGGCCGGGAGCGCCGAGGCCAGGTTGGCCACGTAGAAGGTCACGGGGAACGCAATGAGCGCCAGTCCGGCAAGGGTGGACCAGATCTGTCCAATACCGATCAGCATGAAGGCCGGAATGGCCAGGACGATGGTGCTGACCGCGCCGATCCAGAGCACGGGCCGGCGGCCGATCCGGTCGGAGAGCTTGCCGGTCAGCGGGATGCAGAGGCTCATGACCACCAGCACGGGGATGGTCAGCAGCGTGCCGTGAACTTCGTCGTAGCCCTTGGAGTCCGTCAGGTACGTGGGCATGTAGGACGTCAGCGCGTAACCTGCCGTGTTGGCGGCGGCAACAACCACCATGGCGACGATGATGGGGCGCCAGTGGGCCTTGATGATACCGACGGGGCCCTTGGCCTGTGCGGTCTCACCTTCGGACGCGGTCCGGGCATGCTCTTCCTGGGCATCAAGGGTGGCCTGGAACTGCGGCGATTCCTCGATCTTGCTCCGGAAGTACACGGCGATGATGCCCAGCGGGCCGGCCACGAGGAACGGGATGCGCCATCCCCACTCCTCCATGGTGCCCTGGCCCAGGGTCAGCTGCAGGACTGATACCAGGGCGGCGCCGATGGCGAAGCCCAGGTAGCTGCCCAGGTCCAGGAAGCTGGCAAAGAAGCCGCGGCGTTTGTCGGCGGCATATTCACTGACGAACGTGGTGGCGCCGGCGTACTCGCCGCCGGTGGAAAAGCCCTGGATGACCTTGAGGAGGACCAGGAGCGCCGCAGCCCAGAGGCCGATCTGGGCGTATCCGGGCAGGAGGCCGACGGCGAACGTGCTGGCCGCCATGATCATCAGCGTGGTGGCCAGGATCTTTTGGCGGCCGATCTTGTCGCCCAGCCAGCCGAAGATCACGCCGCCCAGCGGACGGGCGATGAAGGTGGCGGCAAAGGTTCCCAGCAGGAACAGCGTCTGGGTGGTGGGATCGGATTCGGGGAGGAAGACCGGGCCCATCGTGGTGATGAGGTAGCCGAAAACGCCTACGTCGTACCATTCCATGGTGTTGCCAACGATGGTTCCGCCGAGTGCCTTTTTCAGCATCGGCTGGTCAACCACGTTGACATCGGATTCCTTGAGCCGGCGCCGCGGCAGCAGCCTGGGCTTCTTGGCAGCCGCGGGGGCTGCCGGGTCGGTTCCGCGGGCGTTCCCAACGCCGGCTGGAGAGTGGATACTGCTTCGGTCTGTGGGCATTTGGGCAACTCCTGTGGAGGTCATTTGCTTGCGACTTGTAGCTGCCCCGCTCCGGGCAGGCCTTCAATTTTACGGGAAATCAGTACCGTTGGCTCGCCGGATGGCCTAAGGTACGCCCGTTTGAACCCCTGGATCGGGGGTGATCCGAAGATTTTTCCGGCGGTTTTCCCGCGTGATCATTGGGAAGCAGGCTGACGAAGCGGATTGTTACCGAATTTTTTCGTCCACAGCCGGTTCCGGGGCTGTTTTGGCCGGTGATGCCGCACTAAAAGTGACCGCCGCCACCGTCCGTGGAGGGGGTTCACAGGAGCCTTTGACGTGCCTATGGTAGAGCGATGAACACACTTCTTTCCGGGCGGTAGTCCACGCGCCCGGGCGCTTTGGTTGGCGTTTCGTTTCAAGGAAGAACGAGGGAAAGAAGGAAAGCAGACCATGGAAGAATCCAGCCAGTTCCACATCAAGCCTGAGGTCGCGGACCACCTTGCCGCAGCCATGGACGCACCGGTGGCCCCCGGACCCGCAGCAACCGGGGCGGGCATCCCCCTGGCAGGGCAGGGCGGTTGGCCGGACGGTTACGGGAAGCGGCAGCACCCGAAGGACCGCAACGCGGGGCGTGGGCGGATGGGCCACGAGGCCGCCGTGGTGGCGGTCCACCGGACCGGCCGGCCGCAGATGCCGCACTCCTCGTAGGCGACACCTGGAACCACTCTCGACATGCAAATTACCTGGCGCCCCCGAAATTTGGCGGGCGCCAGGTAATTTGCGCGTCGTGGGATGGTTGGCGCGTCGAAAACCCGGGTCAGCTTTCCCGCACCACGTCCGACGGGTCCTTGTCCACGCGCCAGCCCCGCCAGCGAGGATGCCGAAGCCTGCCGGGCCCCGTCCATTCGCTGTAGGTTACTTCGCCTACCAGCTCCGGTGACACCCAGTGGGCATCGGCGGAATCCGGGCGGGGTACGTCGTGGAAGGGCGACGTCTTCCGGCCAAGGCGTTCCACCGTCTGCCGCAGTTCCGTAAGCTCCCGGCTGCTGAAACCAGAACCCACGCGGCCCACGTACTGCAGCTTGCCGCCGTCGGGAATTCCCACCAGCAGCGACCCCACGGTGTCCTGGCGGCCGCCCTTTCCCGGCCGCCAGCCACCCACCACCACCTCCTGGGTTTGCTCCGTCTTGAGCTTGATCCAGGTCCTGGTCCGCTGCCCGCTCACGTAGCGGCTGTCCGTCCGCTTGGCCATCACCCCTTCAAGGCCAAGCTCCCGGGCGCTGTCGAGGAGGAGGTCCACGGATTCCTCGAGCACCATGGACAGGTCCACCGGGCAGCCGGAGGGCGCAAAAAAGTCCTCCAGCCGCTGCCTCCGTGTGCTGAGGGGCAGCCGCCGGAGGTCCTCTCCGTTGTGGAACAGGAGATCGAACAGCATCAGCTGGACCGGGATGGCCGTACGGGCTTTGGCGACGTCGGCCGCCCGGGTGAGTTTCATCCGCCCCTGCAGCAGGCCAAAGTCAGGCCTTCCGCCAGGCCCGACGGCGATAATCTCACCATCAGCCACGAACGGCTGCTCCGGCCAGCAGGCCCGGTCCGTGAACTCGGGGTAGGTCCTGGTGACATCATTGCCGTTGCGGGAGAAGATCCGGATCTTTTCGGTGTCCGCTACCAGAAGGGCCCGGACACCGTCCCACTTGAGTTCGTACTGCCACGCACTTCCCTGAAGGTCTGCCGCCGTCCCGGCGGTAGCCATCATAGGTGCGTAATCCAGGGGGTCCGCGGACGCGCTGATGGCTGGTGCCGGGGCAACGGCAGGCTCTTTTCCGCTGGTGTCCCGGGACGGTTCCTGTGCCGCCGGAGCCGCGTGCCGCCGTCGTCCACCCTGCTTTTCCTGGTCCATCAGGTGGATGAGCCACTGGCCGCCGTCGTCCGTGCCCTGGCCGCGTCCGGTGTGGATGAGCGCCACTTTCTTCCTGCCGCCCAGGCCGCCGCCTTCGGATCCGTCCAGCGTGACGATGACTTCCTTGCCGTTGATCCACTTGTGCAGCTGGTATGTGCCGGTGTCCCAGATAGTCATCTCACCGGCCCCGTACTGCCCCTTGGGAATGGTCCCGTGGAAGGTGAGGTAGTCCATTGGATGGTCCTCGGTCTGGACCGCCAGGTGGTTTTTGTCCCCGGCCTCGGGAATGCCTTTGGGCAGCGCCCACGACGCCAGGACGCCTTCGTGTTCCAGCCGCAGGTCCCAGTGCAGCCGGCTGGCGTGGTGCTCCTGGATGACAAAGCTGTTGCCGCCGGAGGGGATCCCCGCAAATGGTTCCGGTGTTTCCCGCGGGTCCCGCATGGAGCGGTACCTGCCCAGGCGCGGGTCGCCGTCGTGCGGGTCCTCCTGGCCGGCGGCACCCGCCGCAGCGTTGACGACGGCGGCGAACGGGTCCTTGCCGTCGCTCACCCGGCGCAGCACCTCCTGGTAGTCCAGGTGCTTGAGCTTCGGCGACTGGATTTCCCGCCACGTCCGCGGGGCTGCCACCATGGGCGTAGGCCTGCCGCGCAGCGAGTAGGGGACCACGGTGGTTTTCGCGGCATTGTTCTGGCTCCAGTCCACCAGCACCTTGCCTTTTCGCAGGGTTTTCTTCATGTCGCTGACGGCAAGGTCCGGGTGGTCCGCTTCAAGGGCGCGTGCCAGTTCCCGGGCAAAGGCGGAGATCTGTTCCGAGGTCTGGGTCCCGTCCAGCGCCGCGTAGAGGTGGATGCCCTTGCTGCCGCTGGTGACCGGCACCGGGTCCAGCCCCACATCCTCCAGGATGGCCCGCGCCAGCAGGGCCACCTCCCGGCATTCCGGCAGTCCGGCGCCCTCTCCCGGGTCCAGGTCCAGCACCAGCCGGTCCGGGTTGAGCTGGTTGCCGTGCGAATCCACCCGCCACTGGGGCACATGGATTTCGAGCGAATTGATCTGGCCGAACCACGTCAGCGTTGCGGCGTCATTGACCAGCGGGTAATGGATGGTCCGGTCCTTGTGGGTAATCGCCGCCCGCGGCAACCAGCCGGGCGCCGAATCCTCCAGGTCCTTCTGGAAGAACACCTCGCCGGGTTTGTCCGCGGTGCCCACTCCGTTGACCCACCGCTTGCGGGTGGCCGGACGGTTGGCCGCGGCCGGGATCAGGACGTGGGCCACCGCGGCATAGTAGGCCAGCACGTCGGCCTTGGTGGTGCCGGTCTCCGGATAGATGATTTTGTCCAGGTTGGTGAGCGTTAATTCGCGTCCCGCCACCCGGACACGTTCCCTACTGCCGGCCACGGGTCTTCACCTCCGGCCCGCACTGATGTTGACTGTATGAATGAGAGCCATCTGGAAAGGTGCCATCGCGTTCGGGCTGGTCAACGTGCCCGTGAAGGTCTACAGCGCCACTGAAGATCATGACATCAGTCTGCACCAGGTCCACAACGCCGACGGCGGCAGGATCCGTTACCAGCGCCGGTGCGAGGTCTGCGGGGAGGTGGTGGACTACTCGGACATCGAGAAGGCGTTCGAGGAGGACGGCCGCACGGTGGTGCTGTCCAAGGACGAGCTCAAGTCCATTCCCGCCGAGAACAGCCACGAAATCGAGGTGGTGCAGTTCGTGCCATCCGAGCAGCTCGAACCCATGATGTTCGAGAAGAGCTATTACCTGGAGCCCGATTCCAAGTCGCCCAAGGCCTACGTGCTGCTCCGGCGGGCCCTGGAGGACACGGACCGGGTGGCCATTGTCCAGTTTGCGCTGCGGGAGAAGACGCGGCTGGGTGCCCTGCGGATCAAGGACGATGTGCTGGTGCTGCAGTCCCTGCTCTGGCCGGATGAGGTTCGCCAGGCAAGCTTCCCGTCACTGGAGGCGGACATCAGGATTTCCGCGCAGGAACGTGACATGTCCGCGGCCCTGGTGGAATCCATGGCTGCCGACTTCGAGCCCGGGTCCTTCACCGACGAGTACCAGGTGCAGCTCCGCCAACTGATCGAGGCCAAGCTGGAACAGGGCGAATCGCTGGATACGGAGGAGACTTTCGGCGTCGAGGCCGGCGAGGGGGGCAAGGGCGAGGTCATCGACCTCATGGAGGCCCTCAAACGCAGCCTGGACCGAAAGCGCGGCGGTGGCGAGGCCGCCTCGGCTGATGGCGCGTCCGACGACGAGGCGGACGCCGGAGACGAAGAGGCTGGGCCCGCCAAACCGGCACGCAGGACCTCCGGCACCAAGGCGGCCGCGTCCAGGACGGCGGCCGTGAAAACCGGGACGGACGACGCAAAACCTGCCCGGTCATCTGCCAAATCGACCTCCGCTTCCGCCAAGTCCACGGCATCGAAGTCTGTTGCGGCCAAGTCAACGGCGTCCAAGTCCGCCGGAGGGAAATCGACGGGCACCAAAACGTCCGGGACGAAGGACGCAGCCAAGCCCGCCGCCAAGACCACCAGGGCCCGCAAGCCGGCGTGACCGGCTGCGCTGGACGGGGTTGCCTGCCGCCCGGCAACAGCGCCTTTACAGCAGCCTTCATCGCGTCCACAATGAGTCGCATCACGGCCTCCGCTGTGCCAACAGCGTGCTGTCACCGATGAACCGGACACGTAGAGGGGCACGGACATGAGCCAGCAGACCGATGCAGTGGAGGCGGACCGGGAGCTAAAGAAAAAGCACCGGGCCATGTGGGCGTCGGGGGACTACCCCGCCCTGGCGGACGAGATGCTCCTGGAACTGGGAGCCGTCCTGGTGGAGGCCTGCGGCATCAGATCGCGCCAACGTGTCCTTGACGTAGCGGCAGGAACCGGCAACGCGGCCATCCCGGCAGCCATGATGGGCGCCAAAGTGGTGGCCAGCGACCTCACCCCGGAGCTTTTCGAGGCGGGGCGGCGGGAAGCGGCCAACCGGGGCGTCAGCCTGGAGTGGCAGGAAGGGGATGCCGAGGCCCTGCCGTTCGGCGATGCGGAATTCGACGCTGTGATGTCCTGCATCGGCGTCATGTTCGCGCCGCACCACCAGGCGGCGGCCGACGAGCTGCTCCGGGTGTGCAAACCGGGAGGGTCCATAGGGCTGCTGTGTTGGACGCCGGAAGGATTCATCGGGCAGATGTTCGCCGTCCTGAAGCCGTTCGCTCCGCCGCCCCCGCCGGGCGCGCTTCCGGCCACGCTGTGGGGGAGCGAAGAGCACGTCCGGGAACTGCTGGGCGGGAGGATCACGGACGTCCGCACCCGCAAGCAGAACCTTGCCGTCAGGAGCTTCCACCAGCCCGGGGACTTCGTCAGGTACTTCAAGTCGCACTACGGACCCATCATCTCCGTGTACAAGTCGCTCGCCGAGGACCAGGAAAAGGTCAAGGCCCTGGACAAGGCCCTGACCGACCTTGCCGATTCCTTCGGTGATGCTCACGGCGATTCCCCGTTCCAGATGGAGTGGGAGTACCTGCTCTTCACGGCAAGAAAGGCTGCAGCATGACCGAAAACCATGTAGCAACGTCCGTCACCACCATCGACGCCGAGCCGGAGCGTGTGTGGGAGGTGATCACCGACCCCGCCGCCGTGAAGGAGTTCATGTTCGGGGCCACCCTGCACACTGACTGGAGGGTTGGCAGCCCCATCACCTGGGAGGGTGAGTGGGAGGGGAAGCCCTTCCAGGACAAGGGCAGGATCCTGGCGGTCGAGCCGGGCCGGAAACTGGTGTACACCCACTTCAGCCCGTTGTCCGGCCAGGCGGACCAGCCGGAGAACTACCACACGCTCGAATGGACGCTGGAGGACCAGGACGGTGCCACAAAGCTTTCGCTGTCGCAGGACAACAACCCCAGCGAGGAAGCTGCCGCGCACTCCAAGGGCATGTGGGACAAGCTCGTGGCGGACGTAAAGGCGCTCGCCGAGCGCGGCTGACCCACGCCGCCCCGGCGGGGTGTCCAAGGCTTAAAGCCAAGCGGCCGTCGTCGGACGTTTCCCTTTCGGAGGAAAGCCCGACGGCGGCCGCTCGCGTTGCGCTGCCTGAGGCAGCATGGCTGCTACTCGGCGTCGTGGTCCGTTTCCAGGATCTGCACCAGGCGGTCCAGCGCGTCCTCCGCGCCGGCACCTTCGGCGCGGAGGACCACCACGTCGCCGTGCGAGGCGCCCAGGCTCATGAGGGACAGGATGCTGGCGGCATCCATGGCCTCATCGGCCGGCTCGCCTTCACGGGCAATGGTGATGTCCAGGTCGAATTCTCCGGCTGCCTCGGCAAAGATGGCGGCCGGGCGGGCGTGCAGGCCCACGCGGCTGGCAACGGTTGCGGTGCGTTCTGGCATTTTTGCTCCTTTAGTCTTTCGGCGTGCTGATGGTTCAGCGCCGGGAAGGTATGTGGCTAAACCGGATCAGACGGTTACGGGAACCGGTTCAACCGTATCAACGGTCTTCTTGACTGCCCAGCGCTTCAGGGCGATGACCGAGAGGGCGGTGATTACCGTACCGACGGCGATCGATACGACGAACATCAGGAAGTTGTCGATGGCGAAGAAGACGAACAGGCCGCCGTGCGGTGCCTTGGATCCGACGCCGGCAGCCATGGAGATGGCGCCGGTCACCGCGCCGCCCAGCATGCTGGCGGGGATGACGCGCAGCGGGTCTGCGGCGGCGAACGGGATGGCGCCTTCGGAGATGAAGGACGCACCCAGCAGCCAGGCTGCCTTGCCGTTCTCCTGCTCCGCCAGGCTGAAGAGCTTCTTGTTCAGGACAGTGGAAGCCAGCGCCATGGCGAGCGGCGGAACCATGCCCGAAGCCATGACGGCGGCCATGATCTGCCACGGTGCCTGGTTGTCGATGGTTGCGGCCCCCAGGCCGGCGACGGCGAAGGAGTAGGCAACCTTGTTGACGGGACCGCCGAGGTCGAAGCACATCATCAGGCCCAGGATCACGCCGAGCGCGATGGCGCCGGCACCGGTCAGGCCGGACAGCCAGGCGTTCAGGCCCTTGGTGATGGCAACGATCGGGCCGCCCAGGATCAGGAACATCAGGCCGGACGCCACCAGCGATGCCAACAGCGGGATGATCACCACGGGCATCAGGCCACGCAGCCAGCGGGCTACCTGCAGGCGCCCCACCACGTGGGCGATGTAACCGGCGAGCAGGCCGCCGACAATGCCGCCGAGGAAGCCGGCTCCCATGAATCCGGCCACGGCACCGGCGACGAAGCCGGGGGCGATGCCCGGGCGGTCAGCGATTGCGTAGGCGATGTAGCCGGCAAGTGCAGGGACCAGGAACCCGAGTGACAGGGCGCCGATCTTGAACAGCACCGCACCCAGGTAGGCGCCCAGCGGACCCCACGCGTTGTCCGGGAACTCGGTGGGCAGGTTGAACAGGCTGTTCTGGACCACGATGTTGTCCGCGTACTTGGTGATCAGGTAGCCGCCCATGAGGAAGCCGAGGGCGATCAGGAGGCCGCCACCTGCCACGAACGGGATCATGTAGCTGACGCCGGTGAGCAGGGCCTTCTTGAGCTTCTGGCCGATGTGCTCGCCCTTCTCCTCAGCCTCGTGCTCGGCCTGCTCCTCCGCGCCGAAGTGCGGGACGCGGCGGGCGTGGGGGTTGTCGGCTGCGGCGAGTGCTTCCTGGACCATCTTGTCCGGCTCGTCGATGCCGCGCTTCACGGGGGCGTTGATGACGGGCTTGCCGGCGAAGCGTTCCTTTCCGCGTACGTCAACGTCCACGGCGAAGATCACGGCGTCGGCGGCCGCGATGACGGCGGGGTCCAGTGCCTTGGCGCCGGAGGATCCCTGGGTTTCCACCTGCAGGTCGACGCCCACTTCCTTGGCGGCTGCCACCAGGGAGTCGGCCGCCATGTAGGTGTGGGCGATGCCGGTGGGGCATGCGGTCACGGCCACGAGGCGCTTGGGTCCGCGGCCTGCGGAAGCTGCCGGGGCACCTGAATGGGCGCTGCCGGCGGCGGCACCAACAGCTGCGCCGGCGCCCACGGGTACTGCGTCAGCCGGGGCAGCTGCAGCGTGCGCGGCAGGCTTGTCCGCCAGTGCGCCGTCCACGAGCTCCACGATCTCCGCCTCGGAGGAGGCGTTGCGGAGGGCCGCGGTGAAGTCCTTCTTGATGAGGGAACGGGCCAGCTTGGAGAGCAGCTTGAGGTGCTCCTGGTCCGCCCCGTCCGGAGCGGCGATGAAGAACACCAGGTCAGCGGGCCCGTCCTTGGCGCCGAAGTCCACCTTCGGATTCAGGCGGGCCATGGCCAGGGTGGGTACGGTGACGGCGGCGGAGCGGCAGTGCGGGATGGCGATGCCGCCGGGGATGCCCGTGGCGGTCTTCTGCTCGCGGGCGAACGCATCGGCGAAGAGGCCTTCGACTTCTGATGCGCGTCCGGTGGCAGCTACCTTGCTTGCCAGATGCCGGATCACCGTCTCGGGGGCGTTGCCCAGGTTCTGGTCGAGCTCGACCAGGTCCGTGGTGATGAGCTGGGTCACTGTCAATCCTTTCGAAGGGCCGTGATGGTTACGGCATCCGGGGTGGTTTGGTTTACTGCCGGAACAGTGGAACCCGGCAGCGAGGCAGCGGCGGCCCCGTGGGCCACCGCCTGGCGAAGGCAGTCGGCGGGGGCGGCGCCCCGGCCGTGGGCAAGCAGGTAGCCGGCCAGCGCGGAGTCGCCCGCGCCCACCGTGCTGACTGCGGCGACCGGCGGATGCGTGGCCAACCACGCGCCGTCGGCCGTGACGAGGACAGCTCCCTTGGAACCGAGAGTTGCCAGCACAGCACCCACACCGGAACGTACGACGGCGGCTGCGGCGGCTGCGGCAGCCGTTGGGTCCGCTTCCAGTTCGTCACCGGATGCCGGGGGGAAGCCGGCAGCTGCGGCCAGCTCAGCCAGTTCCTCGGCGTTGGGCTTCAGGAGGTCCGGCATGCCCTCCGCGCCGCCGGTGAGGGCGGCAGCGAGGGGCAGTCCGGACGAGTCGACGGCGATGCGCGGGGCGGCGCCGTCGGCGGAGGAGCGCAGGCGGTGGGCTACCGTCGCGTAGAAGTCTGCGGGGAATCCGGGCGGCAGCGAGCCGGCCAGGACCACCCAGCCGGCACCGCGGGAGCTTTCCACCAGGAGCTTGATGAGGGCTTCCTGCTGGTTCCCATCCAGCGCAGGGCCGGGCTCGTTGATCTTGGTGGTTACGCCGCCGGGTTCGGTGAGCGCCACGTTGGTGCGCAGCGGCTCGTCGATGGGAAGCGAAACGAAGGGCACCGCGCTTTCGCGCAGGCCGGCCAGGACGGGGTCGCTGTCCGCGCCGGGGAGGACGGCCAGGGATTCCAGTCCGGAGGCCACCAGGGCGCGGGAGACGTTGACGCCCTTGCCGCCGGACTCCTGCCGGACGGAGACGGCCCGCTGGACCTCGCCGCGTTCAAGCGGGCCGGGGAGGGCTACGGTGCGGTCAAGGCTGGGGTTGGCCGTGAAGGTGACGATCATGCGACCACCACATCAACGCCGGCCTCTTCCAGGGCTGCTGCGAGTTCAGGTCCGGGTTCACTGTCTGTAATCAAGGTGTCCAGATCTTTCAGGGAGGCGAACTGGACCAGGGTTTCCGTGTCCAGCTTGGAGGAGTCGGCCAGCACCACAATGCGGCGTGCCGACTGGACGAAGGCTGCCTTCACGGCGGCTTCTTCAGGATCGGGAGTGCTGACGCCGAAGGTGGCGTGGATGCCGTTGGTCCCGATGAACGCGATATCAGGGCGGATCCGGGCGGCGGCGTTGACCGTTGCCTGCCCTACGGCCACCTGGGTGAGTCCGCGGACCCGGCCGCCCAGGATCTGCAGGGCAACACCGGGAACGTTGGAGAGTTTGCTGGCAATGGGTACAGCGTGGGTGATGACCACCAGTTCGTGCCGGGGGCCCGTTCCCTCGGAAGGCTCGACGGCGGCGCGGCGGGCGAGCAGGTCGGCAAGCACCTCTGTGGTGGTTCCGCCGTCCATCAGGACGCTGGCGGATGAGTTCCGGGGTATGAGGGCGAGTGCTGCCTCGGCGATGCGGACCTTCTGGTCCGGCCGCTGGATGGCCCGTTCGGTGACGCTTTCTTCCGTGGTGCTGAAGCGGTCCGCCGCGACGGCTCCGCCGTGGACGCGGCGCACCGTGCCGGCGTTTTCCAGGGCGGCGAGGTCCCTGCGCACCGTTTCGGTGGTGATACGGAAGCGCTCAGCCAGCAGGGTCACGCTGACCCGGCCGCTGCCGGCGACAAGCTCGGCAATCTGTTGCTGGCGCTCTTCGGCGAACACGTACCCTCCGTTGCGTAGGTCCTGCTGGGTGCCCGCCTCTTCCGTTCCCGGCTTCGGCGTGACTGGCATCACATTGATGTTGAGTTACTTGACTTTATCTTTGGTTCTGTTGGTTTGTCAATGGAAACCAACATGAAACAAGATCCGGTGTGGAATCTTTGCGGGGGCATGGAAAAGCCGGGCTGGACACGTGGTGGTCCAGCCCGGCTTTTCGGGTTCATCAGTGGTGGCCCGGATCCCGTCCCCGGTGGCGGCGTGGTCAGATACCGCCGTCCCGGCTCTCGTGGCGGGTGATGCGTTCGCCCGTGTTGGGATCGATGACGGAACGCGATTCGCTGACCCGGCGGCTGCGGCCGGGGGAGGCAAGGATCAGCGATGCGATCAGTCCGATCACGCCCACGGCCATCAGGATGTATCCCACCAGTTGCTGGTCCACAAAGGGGATCAGTCCGGGGGCTACCGCCCAGGCAAGGATGGCGCCGAGGGCGATGAGGAAGATTGATGAGCCGATTCTCATGACTTGCTCCTTATGGCCGCGGCCTGCGCGGCGCTGGTAGGGCGATACGGGAGGGTGGTGCGTACACTGCCAAAAGCTAAGCCTGCTGTCTGTCAAGCGTCACGCTACCGTCCGGTCGTTGCGGATTCAATGATCCGGGCGGGGCGTCGGCTTCCGCGTGGTTAGGCTTGACCAGTGGAAACAGTTGTGTGGTCCAGGCCGGAAGGCCAGCGAGCCGGCACTCCCTTGCTGGTGATGATGCACGGTTACGGCACGGATGAGTCGCGGATGGTGCGCTTGTTCGAATACTTGCCACAGGAGTTCACCTTCGCCGCGCTGCGGGCCCCTATGCCCATCGGTGACCACTGGGGCTGGTTCCTGCTCGACTACTTCCTGGCAAACGATTTCGCTGATGTCATCTCCGCAGCAACTGCGGTCCGGACCTGGATCAACGGAGTGAGGGACCAGCACAGCAGCGTCACCCTGATGGGGTATTCGCAGGGCATGGCCATGGCCAGCACGCTCCTGCGGCTGCACCCGGACGACTACAAAGCGGTTGTGGGACTGTCCGGCTTCGTGCTCAACAACGAGCTCCTGTCCGCGATGGACTCCTTCGACACCAAGCCTCCGTTCTTCTGGGGGCGGGACAAGGCGGACCTGGTGATCAACGAAGACGCCGTTGCCTACACCGCCGGGTGGCTTGAAGAGAACACGCTGTTGACGGCCCGGACCTACCCGGGCATGGGGCACGCCATGTCCAAGGCCGAAATGGTGGACGTCAGCGCCTTCCTGCGCCACTACGTGCTGCGCTGACTGTGTGACTGCCCCATCGGTGGGTACGAAAAAACAGTTGCCAGCGAAATTTGCAAGCGCTTACACTCGTCTACGGCCATGATCGGTCCTGCAGTGGGCGGACAAGGAAGTGATGCTGCGCGCATGAGGCGCAGCAGTACCTTCCTTAAGGCTGTCCCGGCAGGGCCGGCTGTCCACGAACCGAAAGGACACCGCACTGCCGATGACTCTGGAAACTGCAGCCAAGCCCGCCGACTGGACCGGCGCGGCGGCAATCCTGTTTGACCTGGACGGGGTCCTGACCCCGACGGCCACCGTCCACGAGCGTGCTTGGCAGGAATTGTTCAACGGCTACCTTGCCTCGCACCCGGAGGTTCCCGAGTACCGGGAAAGCGACTACTTTGACCATATCGACGGCAAACCCCGCTTTGACGGAGTCCGTGACTTCCTGGCTTCGCGGGGGATCACGCTGCCGGAAGGCCCCCTTGACGACGATCCGGCAAACGAGACCGTCCATGGCCTGGGCAACCGCAAGAACGCCGTCTTCAATGACATCGTGAGCGCCGGCGTCGAACCGTTCGAAGGCTCGGTGCGCTTCCTCGAAGCCGCGCTTGCCCGCGGACTCAAGGTCGCCGTCGTCTCCTCATCCCGCAATGCCCCCGCCGTCCTGGAAGCCGCCGGCCTCAGCCGCCACTTCCCGGTCGTGGTGGACGGCGTGGTGGCCGCGGAGCAGGGGCTGCCCGGCAAGCCGAGCCCCGCCACGTACGAGTACGCAGCCAAACTGCTGGACCTCTCCAGTCCGGAGTGCGTGGTGGTGGAGGACGCAGTGTCAGGGGTCCAGGCCGGACGCGCGGGCTCCTTCCACTCCGTCATCGGCGTGGACCGGGGCGCGGGCCGCCAGACGCTCCTCGACGCCGGCGCCACCCTGGTGGTCAACGACCTCCAGGAACTCATCCCCTAAAATCCGCAGGACCCCCGTTGCCTTCCCCGGGGCAACACCGCTGCTTCCCCGGCAGCGCCCATCCCAGTACCACCCTTCCCCCGAATACTTCGTGCCGGCCAGTCCGGCACCACAGCAAGGCCAAAAGGACCCCCAACCATGGCACTGATTTCCGCGGACCGCGACCGGTTCCCCGATACTCCCTGGCAGATCGTCGAAACGCGCTACGAAGCCGACGCGGCGGGAACCCTGGAGACCCTGTTTGCCCTGGGCAACGGGCACCTGGGCATCCGGGGCGCCCACTGGGCCGTGGCCGATGCCGAACTGCCGGGCAGCTTCATCAATGGCCTGCACGAGATCTGGGACATCAAGCACGCCGAAAATGCCTTTGGCTTTGCCCGGACGGGGCAGCGCATCCTCTACATCCCGGACGCCAACAACTTCGCGGTGGTGGTGGATGGCGAAAGCCTGACCCTCGCCGAATCGGAGGTGCAGGAATACCGGCGCAGCGTCGACTTCTCCACCGGGATCTACGAGTGCCGCATCACGTGGCAGTGCCGGTCCGGCGCCACGGTGACCACCACTGAACGCCGCGCCGTTGGTTATGAGTCCCGCGGCAGCCTGGGCATCTCGCTGGAGGTGGCCGCGGACCGGCAAATCTCCCTGGACGTCACCTCTGCCGTGATCAACCGCCAGGACCAGCCGGTGGAAGACCACTCCGTGCACGATCCCCGCCGGGCCGGACGCCACGCCGGCAGGGTGCTGCTCCCTGTGCGGCTCGACGGCGGCGACGGGTCACTGCGTTTGTCCTGGGAAGCGGCTGAATCCAAGCAGCGCGTTGGCCTGGCAGTGGACCACTGGACCTCCGCCGGGCAGCAGCCCTTTGAAACCGTGGTGGACCAGGACCACAGCACTGTCCGGTACGTCCTGGCGGTTGATGCCGGCGAGCCTTTCCGGCTGGAGAAGAGCGTCAGCTACGTGGCCGGGCGCAGCATCCAGGACCCGGACGTGGATGCGGCCGCGGTGGCTGAGGAGGCCCTCAGCCCGGTGGACAGCATCTTTGCCGAGAGCATGGCCCACTACCGCGCCTACTGGGCTACCTCCGACATCGTGGTGGAGGGCGGCCGGCCCGGGCTGCAGCAGGCCATCCGCTGGAACCTGTTCCAGCTTGCCCAGGCCACGGCGCGTGCCGATGTGGCCGGTATCCCCGCCAAGGGCGTGACGGGCTCAGGCTATGAAGGGCACTACTTCTGGGACCAGGAGGTGTACCTGCTGCCGTACCTCACCTACACCAACCCCGACGGAGCCCGGCAGGTCCTCGAGTTCCGCCACGGCATGCTTCCCGAGGCCAGGATCCGGGCGAAGGAACTGAGTGTGGACGGCGCCCTCTTCCCGTGGCGCACCATCAACGGGCTCGAGGCCAGCGCCTACTACGCGGCCGGTACCGCACAGTTCCACATCGCCGCCGCCATCGCCTTCGCCACCAACAGGTACCTCTGGGCTACCGGGGATGCCGCGTTCCGGGACGGCATGGGTGCGGAACTGCTGATCGAGACGGCCCGCATGTGGATCTCCCTGGGCTTCTTTGGCAAGGACGGGCTCTTCCATATCCACGGCGTCACCGGCCCTGATGAGTACACGGCCGTGGTGAACGACAACCTGTACACCAACGTCATGGCCCGCTTCAACCTGCGTGCTGCCGCGGCGCTCGAGCATGCCGGCATCACCCAGGAGGAGCGCCAGCTGTGGGAGGCTGCCGCCAACCGCATGCAACTGCCGTTCGATGACCGGATGCAGGTGCACTCGCAGGACAACGACTTCATGACCCTGGAAGCATGGGACTGGACCACGCCCCGGTCGAAGTATCCGCTGCTCCTGCACTTCCACCCGCTGGTGATCTACCGGCACCAGGTCCTGAAGCAGGCAGACACCGTCCTGGCCATGTTCCTGCAGTGGCAGGACTTCACCGCAGGTGAAAAGCAGCGGGCCTTCGACTTCTACGACCCCATCACCACCGGTGACTCAACGCTTTCCGCCTGCGTCCAGGGGATCATGGCGGCAGAAGTGGGCTATTCGAGGGAGGCGCTGGAGCACTTCACCAGTGCCGCGTTAATCGACTTGGATGACACGCATGGCAATACGATCGACGGCGTGCACATCGCCTCCAGCGGGGGAGTGTGGAGTTCGCTGGTATGCGGGTTCGCGGGAATGCGGGACCAAGGCCCGGTCCCGTACTTCGATCCCCGCCTGCCCGCGGAGTGGGAAAGTCTGGCCTTCCACCTGAAGATCCGGGGCCGTCTGCTGTTGGTCCAGCTCGCCTCCGGATCCATCACCTTGACGGTCCAGGACGGCGGCCCGCTGGAGGTGGATGTCCGCGGCCGGCGGGTGACGGTGGGCAACACGCCCGTGCAGCTGCCGTTGGAGCCAGTCGCAGAGCCGGAACCCACGGTGTTCCCCAGCGGGCTGCCGACGGCGAGTATCCCCGTGGTGCGCGGCAACAGCTGAGCGGGTTGCCCCGCAGCGCCCCGGGAGCCTTGCCGGGCCGTGCTGACTTTCCTGCCGACGTCCGGCCTGGTGCCCCCCAAAACAGCACCAGGCCGGGCCGCCGCCATTCAGCCGGCGAGGAGGGTGGCGGCTTCCTGGCGGGTGGTGCCGGAGTCCTGGATGCCTTCTGCGATGTGGGCGAGTTCGGCG